>JAOUMI010000041.1 GCA_029881555.1 Candidatus Bathyarchaeota archaeon
TGATCCAAATATGCCGCGGTGGAAAACCCGCTCCTGCTGAGAGGCACAGTTGTCGTTGTTTTCTGAATTCTTCGCTTACCAACAACAACTCCGGGCTGCTTTCAGAACTCAAATAGACACGGGGGGCATATGATCCAAATAGGACGGGGGGCTACAGGAGTCCATAGGGAGGGAGACTTCTTCGATGATGAACAGGATCTCATGCATCCCCCCTTTTTTCTGTCAAGGAACTTTATAGACGCGCGTGCTCCGAGTATTGCGCGCGCGCAAAGAATGCAGGGAACAAAGGTGGTTTTAGGGGCTTAAGCTACGATATCTATTCATTCTTCTATTATAGAACAAGTCATCTTTATATTATAACTGCTTATTGTTATAACTGCGCCCAGCCTCTCTTTCTATCCGAAATTTAAAGGTTCAAGTCGTCAACAAACAGAGATATGCTGTCGCCATATACCTGTATGTTTTGCACATGTTAACAATGTAATAATACGTTTTGATATCTTCCCTTTTATGGGGAATTGAGGGTGTCAGAAAAGTTTGCTAGAAAATGGGGAGAAGGAAAAGACGGAACCCCTCTCACCACGAGGATAAAGGAAGCCATTCGCAGTCCACGTCCATTAAGACCACGCCTCGATTACGCCATCAAGCGCATTCAAACTCAAATCGAAAGACTAGACAAGGCAACCAACCACTTTTCAGAACGCGATAAATCAATATTCGCAAAAGTTGTTGAGGCTTACTCAAAGCATGACATGGCACGAGCCAACGTTTTCGCCAACGAGCTAGCGGCAATGCGTAAAATGGAAAAAACGATAATCCACTCTAGACTAGCCCTAGAACAGATAGTTCTAAGGTTAAGCACGGTTTCAGAACTCGGCGATGTCGTTAGCACATTGGCTCCAGCAGTTGGCGTGATGCGCGGTGTCAGAAACGGAATGGCTGCAGTCTTTCCAGAAGCCGAAAGGGAACTTGGAAGCATTGGAAACTTGCTTAATGGAATAATGATGGACGCTGGCCACAGCACTGGTGTAAACATAGACTTCCAGACAGCAAGCGAAGACGCCCAGACAATTCTAAACGAAGCAGCTACCGTTGCTGAACACAAAGTCCAAGAAAAATTTCCAGAGCTACCAGCGGGCATGCTGGCCTTCGATGAAGCGGCTCAAACCGAAACCTAGCAACCCTGCAGAAACGTAACCCTTCACGGATACAAGGAGCTGAAACTGCGTCAAGACGTAGGTCCAACCTCAAACTTTTTCTATCTAGAGCTGGGCGATTTATAGTATCTATAATGTCTATTGTGACTTTTGGTAAACTGCTCAAAAACATACTGTTGTGGTAAACCAAAAAAAGAGGGGGAAGTTTGCGGGGGGGGATATCTCCACAAGGGTCTCGATATAACCTTATCGTTGCTTTTTCTCCCCAAATCGTTATTTATTTCCGCTTCTGGAAGAGTCTGGCGCCGTCAATGTCGGTGACGTATCCGAAGCCGGATTCCACTAGCTTGCAAGCTTCTTTGAGTATTGCTGCGAATTTTTTGTTCGAAAAAAGATAGACCCCCTCCCCCCTACCCTTTTTCAACATACCTCGCCCTATATGATCCAAATATCTCGTCTGGGTGGTGCGGCCGCCGGGATTTGAACCCGGGCGGAATTGGAACCCGCGGTGTCACCAGGTCAGTCATGGAACCCGAGAGTCGCGGGGCAGAATTTTGCAGTCCAGCATGGAAGACGGAAAATCTTTCGAAAGAGAAAATAACGTACTATTTGTCCAAGAAAACATGCGATAAGGTTAAATAGTGGCTTAAAGAAAAAAAGGAGCTACGGAGGAGGCTGTATGGTAGGCCCTGAATTAGCTGTGGCGCCCATGCACAGAATATGCAAGAAAGCAGGAGCAGGCAGGGTGAGCGAGGCAGCCGCAAGGGAGCTAGCAAAGGTCCTTGACGACGTCGGCGTCAAAATCGCTGAAGAAGCGATTGGTTACACCTTGCACGCTGGAAGAAAAACGGTTAAGGCAAAAGACATCGAGATAGCCGCGAGAAAGGTCTTGGGCAAATAAGTCACGTCTTCATCCCCCTATTTTTCTCAAAATTTGGGCACTTGCAAGTTGCTGGATAGTGAAAACCCTTATATTCAAGAGGAAAATTGTTGTAGCTGGATAAGTTTATGCTTATGGAGGGTTTGTATGGCGTATCTGACTACGCAGGCGGGACAGCCGATCCTTATTCTTAAGGAAGGAACCGCTCGCAGGCGGGGTAGAGATGCTCAGAGAAACAACATCATGGCGGCCAGAATAATCTCTGAAGTTTTAAGGACAACACTTGGTCCTCGCGGCATGGACAAGATGCTGATCGACAGCCTCGGAGACATAACCATAACCAACGATGGAGCAGCGATTCTAGACGAGGTGGAGGTTGAACATCCAGCCGCGAAGATGATGGTGGAGGTTGCCAAAACCCAGGACGATATGGTTGGCGACGGAACCACCACCGCGGTGATACTGGCCGGAGAGCTGTTGCGTAGAGCTGAGGAACTGCTAAATCAAAACATTCATCCAACCGTGATTGTGAGCGGATACAGAAAAGCTTCTCAAAAGGGAATGGATATTCTGAGTAAGACCGGGATAACGGTTGACCTCAACGATCGTGAGACCCTGAAAAAGGTTGCCATGACCTCTATGGCCAGCAAGGCTGTGGGTGTTGCGAGAGTTCACTTGGCGGACATCGCTATTGACGCCGTGAAGCAGATAACCGAGCAAAGGGGTGAGAGGAAAGTCGCGGACATCGACAACATTCAGGTCATCAAGAAAGAGGGAAAAAGTCTCTTTGACACCCAGCTGATCAAAGGCATAATCGTCGACAAAGAGGTTGTTCACGCGGGCATGCCTAAGCGGGTTGAAAACGCAAGCATAGCCCTGCTCGACTGTCCGCTAGAGGTGGAGAAAACAGAGTTTAATGCTGAAATCAGAATACGGGACCCTACACAAATGAAGGCTTTCCTAGACAAAGAAACAAGCATGCTCAAGGATATGGTTGAGAAGGTCAAGGCTTCGGGCGCTAGAGTGCTGTTTTGCCAGAAAGGCATTGACGACCTAGCTCAGCATTTCTTGGCTAAAGAGGGAATCATTGCGGTGCGAAGGGTCAAACAGTCCGACATGGAGAAGCTCGCTAGAGCTACGGGGGGAAGGGTCATCACAAACCTAGACGACTTGAAGCGCCGAGACTTGGGAAAGGCGGGGCTGGTGGAGGAGCGGAAGGTCGGTGAAGACAAGATGGTGTTCGTGGAAGGGTGCAAGAACCCCCGGTCGGTTGCTGTTTTGATTAGAGCTGGCCTCGAAAGGATGGTGGACGAGGCGGAGAGGGCCATGAACGACGCGCTTTCGGTTGTCGCAGATGTTGTTGAACACAACAAGATCGTTGCAGGCGGAGGAGCTATCGAATCAGAAATCGCTAGGGGGCTTCGAGACTACGCGACAAAGGTTGGTGGGAGGGAACAACTCGCTATCGAGGCGTTCGCCGACTCCATAGAGATTGTGCCGAAGACGCTGGCTGAAAACGCGGGCCTAGAGCCCATCGACATACTTGTGGCGCTGAGGGCGGCTCACGAAAAGCCGAGGGGACACCTTATGGGGGTCGATGTTTTCACGGGTAAGATCGTTAACATGCACGCAAAAGGAGTGATTGAACCCCTACGCGTGAAGGAGCAGGCGGCGAAGTCCGCGACTGAAGTCGCGTCCATGATTCTGAGGATTGACGATGTGATTGCGGCGACGAAGCCTAAGGAAGGAAAAGCGCCTGAGATGCCTGAAGGCGGAGAATTCGGAGAGTAATATTAACAAGCTTTTGTAGACTATTCTTTTTCCTTTAGCACGTTAAATCCTCTGTCTCCGCCTAACTCGGTTTTTCGGTAAGAGCGAAACTTGAAACTGAAAATCGGGATTGAGAGTTCATAAAAGGGTCGATTACAGTCTTCAACTCTGAGTGAGTAATAAGTTTTAAGTATTCTAACATGGGAAAATAGTGGGACTGGAGATTACATTGGCATCAAAACCACCCTTGTTTGTTAGAAAGGCAACAGGTCTAACTAGAGAGATATCGGTGCTCTCAACGATACCCTTGTCTTGGCTCTGTATTGGTGCTGGCATAAACGTGTTCTCTGTGGAAGGTTCGTTTTCGTTTCCAGGCGCTAACGTACCCTTAGGATATTTCATGTGCGGAATCTTCTACGTGATCTTCACTGCTATCCTCGGTCTCATGGCTGTGGCTATGCCGCGAACCGGCGGCGACTATGTATCCACTGGGCGTATACTAGGTCCGTTTGCTGGCATTTTCTCCGGAATTCCAAGAATAGTAGGGCTTGCATTCATTGGGGGTCTGCTGGGCGGAGTTACTGGCATATTAATAGGAGCTGGCTTGCTACAGGCCGGAACTCTGGTTAATAATGCAACATGGATGGACTGGGGTCTTTGGATTCTCACCAACACAGAAGTTCAGTTTGGATTAGGGATACTATTTATTCTCATAAGCTTTCTGATACTGCTGGTCGGATCAAGGGTATTCATGTGGGCAACTTGGATACTCGTTATCATTCCAGCAATCGGCAGCATAGTCGCTATGATCCTCCTCTATACAAACACTCCTGCAACGGCTCAAACTGCGTGGGACAACATGTTTGGAACAGGTGCATGGCAAGAAATCGTAGATGTAGCGAGCGCTGGAGACCCTGCTAATGGAGTTGCTGGATGGACCGCTACAGAATATGGAATGGGTGTGAATTGGGACAGCACCTTCAAAATCCTAATACCCGCCTACTTCGCCTACGGTGGATCAGAGGCTACCGTCTACTGGGGCAGTGAGGTTAAAGAACCTAGAAAAAGCATGCTGGTTGGCACAATTGTGGGACCATTGCTAATGTGGATATTCTACACGATCTTCGTTTACTCCGTATACTATTCCTATGGAAACTTTGTCAGTCAGACCGCGTTCGTTATGATGCAACCAAATGTAATGGATCAATTGTCAGGTACATTAACACCGAAAGGCCTACCCGTAAGCTTCCCGACCTTCGTCTCCGTATTTGCACCTGAGTCATGGCTTGTCTTCTTCATCTCTCTGACATCCGCCCTATGGATATTCGGTGTGTGCGTCCTGATCATGGGAATGGTCTCTAAACTGATCTTCGCCATGTCCTTCGACCGTTTTGTCCCAGAAGTCCTCGCAAGCGTCAATGATCGATTCCATAGTCCACACTGGTCCCTCACACTCACTTTCATCTGTGCCATCATCGGCCTAATCATATTCATCTACCGCGGTGCACTAGCAGCCATTGTTGACACCACAATAATATGGTTCTTCTGGTCTACGCTTCTCTGCGTCGCTGCTACGATATATCCAATAACAAGGCCGGAAATTTGGGAGAGGGGATACGCCCTCCGTGTAGCCGCATTTCCATTGATATCGCTGTTAGGCATCATAAGCTTCATAGTCTACATGTACGTAAATACCGCAGCCATTGCAGAAGCAGTGCCGGACATCTTATATCTCGCTATAGGCGTCTGGGCATTTACCTTAGTCTACTACGTTGCTTACGCGCTATACAACAGGAGAAGGGGAATCGACGTAGAGGCCGTCTACAGAGAGATACCCCCAGCCTAATCTCCCCACATTTTTTTTTTAACGAAAATACGAGTAATCGCCTGTTGTGAGACCTACAAATGATGGAGGAAAAGCATAGACACCGCAGAGAAAACGACCTAAAAGCGCTTACAGACCTGATTACTCTGCTTGACT
>JAOUMI010000042.1 GCA_029881555.1 Candidatus Bathyarchaeota archaeon
GTTCTCCAGCACGTATCGGGATATTTTCAGGGAGTCGTCGGCTTTTGCTCCTCCAAAAATGTAGACACAGGGTTTTTCTGGGTTCTCTAATACTCTGCTCAAGGCTTTGAGTTCCCTTTCCATTATCCGACCAGCAACGCTTGGCAAAACTGCGGTGAATCCTACGATTGATATGTGAGCTCTGTGGGCGGCTGCGAAGGCGTCGTTGACAAACACGTCAGCTAGGGGAGCCAGCTTCCTCACGAATTCGGATTTTGCGTGTTCTTCTGGGGTTCCTTTTTTTCGTTCATCTGGGTATGTTCGAACGTTTTCTAGAACTAGAACCTCACCGTTCTGCAGTTCTTTAACGGCTTCTTGTGCTTTTTCTCCAAAAACTTCTTCAACATACTTCACTGGCACGCCTAGTATTTTGTGGAGGATTTCGGCGTGTTGCTCAAGCGGGGTGAAGTCAATGCTTCCTGGTCTACCTTGGTGCGCCAAGATTACGGTTTTTGCGCCTTTTTGAGCCAGTTCCCGGATGGTTGTTTCTGCGTGTGCCCGTATTCTCGTGTCGTCTAAGATTTTCTTGGTCTGCGGGTCTATGGGCGAGTTGAAGTCCACTCTGACTAAAACGGTTTTATCTTCGAAATCGAAGTCGTCCATGGTCAAGAATTTGGGCATTCTCTCACCTCATTTAAGGGAAGCGTAACGTTTGAGTTCGGAATATTTCGTGGTTTACTGGTCACGCGGCCATCTTGCAGATTTTTTCGATCATCCGCACCATCTTCACGGAGTAGCCCCACTCGTTGTCGTACCAAGCGAGCACTTTAACTAGGTTTCCTATGACCATGGTGGAGTCCCCGTCTATGATGGCCGAGTATGGGTTGTGTACTAAATCTGACGACACTAGGGGCTCTTCGCTGTAGTCTAAGATTCCTTTCAGCTCTTTTTTAGCGGCCTCCTTAAATGCTGCGTTGACTTCTTCCTTGGTAACTTCTCTTTTCACCGTTGCCACAAAATCAACTATGGATACATCGGGTATTGGAACGCGTAGGGCCATCCCGTTCATTCTCCCTTCAAGCTCAGGAAGCGCCAGTGTGGCGGCTACCGCCGCGCCAGTTGTTGTTGGTATCATGTTGAAGGCTGCTGATCTGGCTCGTCTTAGGTCTTTGTGTTGCATGTCGAGGAGTCTCTGATCGTTGGTGACTGCGTGAACTGTTGTCATGAGACCTGCTTTAACGCCGAATTTATCGTTTAGCACTTTGGCTACGGGCGCTACGCAATTTGTCGTGCATGAAGCTAAAGAAATTATACTATGCTTTTTTGGGTTGTATTTGTCGTCGTTTACCCCAAACACCACGGTCAAGTCGGCGCTTTTAGCTGGGCTCATTGGCGCAGAAACCAATACCTTCTTGGCTCCAGCTTGCAGGTGTTTTGAGGCATCTTCTCTGGATCTGAACCTTCCCGTTGACTCTACTGCCACATAGACGCCCATTTCTTTCCAAGGTAGTTTGGCTGGATCTGGCTGTGCCAGAACTTTCAGCTCTCTTCCGCCTACGATGATGGATTTTTCTTTGGCTTCTACTTTAAAGGGAGTTCTGCCGTGAACTGTATCGTTTGCTAGGAGGCGTGCCAAGGTTTTGGAGTCGGTTAGGTCGTTGACCGCTACGAAATTTATGTCTGCTTCGGTTTCCAAAGCCGCTCGGTATAAGAGCCGCCCTATTCTTCCGAACCCGTTTATAGCGACGTTTAGTTCCATTCTCAATCACCTTCTTTTGGAATCAACTAATTCTACGTTTTTCCTAAAAAACTTTCGCTACGACTTGTCATGGATAGCATGTTTTTGGATGGGCATGCAATAAAGATAGAGGAGGTAAGGCTGGTATACTCGCTGACCGGAGGTCAATCTTTTGCCGCAACTTTCATAGTTTGTGGCGAAATTAGTTGTTGTCTTTCACACTATTTGTCAAGGAACTAATACTCTTGGAAAGCTATCGTAACTTCCTGAGCGCTGTTTCCGCGGCCAAAACCATGGGTTCCCACGTTTCATTTAGTGGCGGAGCATAACAAGTGTCTGCTTTCACCAGTTCCCTCACAGTCATTTGTTTTTGTATTGCAAAGGACAAGGCGTTTATGCGCTGGGTTACCTCCTCCCCACCTATGATCTGACCTCCAATAACCATTTCCGTCTCCTTTTCCACGACAATCTTCACTTTGATCGGTAGAGCCCCGGGGTAATAGTCAGCCTTGGTTTTCGAGGTTATGCTACCCACTACAGTTTTTATTCCAGCTCGACCCGCCATAAACTCTGTTAGGCCTGTGGCGCCAATCTCAAAGTCGAACAACCTTGTAACCGCGGATCCTAAGCATCCAGGGAACATGGCGTATCCGCCAGCAGCGTTGATTCCCGCCACCTTCGCTTGTCTCACAGCTGTTGTTCCAAGCTGGCTCAGCATTGGTCTGTGGGTGATCAAGTTTACGGACTCGGCGCAGTCTCCTATGACGTAAACGTCTTTGAGAGGTCGCACTCTCATGTTCACTGTCTTGAAGGTTTCCATTCTCATGTTCACTTTTATGGCTCTGGTTTCACCGAGCACTATGCCAGCGTTTTTAGCCAGTTCCGTGTTGGCTCTTATGCCTGTCGCCACCACAACCAAGTCGGCTGGGATTTCCTCTCCTGAAACTGAGACCCCGCTAACCTTTTCGGTTCCGAGGATTTCGTCAACTCCGCGTCCAACGATGATTTTCAAGCCTTTCTCTTCCAGCATCTTGTGAACCATGTCGGCTATATCTTTGTCTAGCATCACTGGGAGAACGTATGGGAGGAGTTCCACCACTGTGGTTTTTAATCCGCGCTCAACAAAGGCTACGGCGGTTTCGAGTCCGATTAGGCCGGCTCCTATCACGACCGCCGACTTGGCTGTTTTGATTGCCTGATCGATTCTCTCTCCGTCTTCGAGGGTGCGGACCACGTACACTCCCTTTTTTTCATGTCCCTTTATTGGTGGAACAAACGGGTAGGCGCCAGTGGCGATGATTAGGCTGTCGTACTCCAGCTTCTCTCTCTTTCCGGTCTTGTCTTGAATCTCCACGGTTTTGGCTTCTGTGTCGATGCTCGTTGCGGTTGTTTCATATCGGAGGTCGAGTTTCATCATGCGATAAAAACCCTGTGGGTAAACTATGAGGTCGTCAAAGCGGGGTATGTGTCCCCCCAATACAAATGGGATGCCGCATCGTGAGTATCCTGCTCTCTTTTCCGTGGTGAGTAGAGTTATCTCAGCAGTTCTATCGGTTTTTCTCGCGGCAACTGCTGCATCGACGCCTGCGGCGTGGGCGCCGATGATGACGATTCTCCGCGGCATGCCTAGCCTTCCTTGACGAGTTTCTTGTGCCATTCCACTGCTTTGTTGAAGTCCATGAGTTGCTTTAGTTCGGCGTCTAGGCTGGTTGGTGATATCACTATGAGCCAGCCCTTGTTGTATGGGTCTTCGTTCAGCAGTTCTGGTTTGTCGCTTACTTCTTCGTTGATCTGTTCGATCGTGCCGCTCACTGGGGCGACAAGATCGGAGACGGCTTTGACTGATTCTACGGTTCCGAAGGGTTCAGTGTTGGTGAGGGTGTCGCCTGCGCTTGGGAGTTCGACGAACACGATTTCGCGGAGTTGTTTCTGGGCGTAGTCTGTTATGCCGATTCTGGCTTTTCCGTTTTCGACGCGTACCCACATCCACTCTTCGGAGTAGTAGAGTCCTTCGGGCACCTCGTAGTTGTCTACTTTAACCAAACTTTTCACCTCTTGACTACGATATTGTGTAGGGTTGATGTTTTAAAATTAACTATATTTTGCGGTGTTGTTGCGTTGTTTGATGACGAAACACCATCACAAAATAGTTATAACGCAAACAAGGCTAGAGTTAACATCATTGAATGCAGATAACATCTGAGAGGCAACTACGTCTGAAAAATATGCTTATTATGGCAAAATGCAATCTTAATAATAGCATTAATTAGTGGAGGCTGAATGGCAATGTTCATACAATGTATAGCCTGCAGAGAAAAATACGATGAGGATGAGATCATCTACTCCTGCAGGCGATGCGGAGACCTGCTGGAAGTCAAATACGATTATAAAGTTTTGAAAGAAAGGCTTAGGGAAAGCGACTGGATGAGCCTACCTCTATCCGTTTGGCGATACCGAGACCTCATGCCAGTCCGCGACATCTCAGAAATAGTTTCGTTAAACGAGGGGGGAACAGGGCTCCACCGATGCAAAC
Source organism: Candidatus Bathyarchaeota archaeon (assembly GCA_029881555.1). Taxonomy (GTDB): domain Archaea; phylum Thermoproteota; class Bathyarchaeia; order Bathyarchaeales; family Bathyarchaeaceae. Next base: position 4,251 of record JAOUMI010000042.1, read on the forward strand.
GCCTAGGAAAACTCCTTGGAGTCAAGCGTCTTTACGTGAAAAACGAGGGAGAAAACCCAACAGGGTCGTTCAAAGACCGAGGCATGACTGTTGGAGTGACCAAGGCTGTGGAGTTCGGTATGAAAATTGTCATCTGCGCCTCCACTGGAAACACTGCTGCTTCTCTAGCAGCCTACGCCGCTAAAGCTGGACTCCAGTGCATCGTTCTCATTCCGTCGGGTAAAATCGCCTACGGAAAACTAGCGCAAGCCATGGTTTATGGCGCCAAAGTTGTGCAGGTCAGAGGAAACTTTGATCAAGCCCTAAAAATTGTGCTTGAACTCTCAGAAAAGCATAGGAAGGTCTACCTTCTCAACTCAATCAATCCGTTCAGAATAGAAGGACAGAAATCTCTAGCCTACGAAATCTGCGACCAATTAAATGGCGAGGCGCCGGACAAGGTGATAGTTCCAGTGGGCAACGCCGGAAACATAAGTGCAATATGGAAAGGCTTCTCAGACTTTTACCAACTCAACCTTATAAGCAGTCTTCCACAGATGATCGGCATTCAAGCTGAGGGAGCAGCGCCCATAGCACAGGCAGTCAAGGAGGGAATCAACAGCATCCTACCCGTAGACCGTCCTGAAACCGTCGCCACCGCCATCAGAATCGGGGCTCCACTCAGCTGGAAAAAAGCAATGCGAGCCATAAGAGAATCCAAGGGAACAGCTGAAACCGTAACAGACCGAGAAATCCTAGAAGCTCAGAGAATGTTGGCCAGACATGAAGGACTGTTCGTGGAACCAGCAAGCGCCTCATCCATCGCGGGCTTAAGAAAACTTGTTGATCTGGGAACAGTTAATAAAGATGAGACTATAGTCTGCGTTGCAACAGGCCACGGACTAAAAGACCCAGACATCGTAATGCAAACATGCAGAAAACCCATCGAGATCGAGGCAAAAATCGGACCCATTTCAGAGTATCTGGGCCTCTCAAAGCCCATTGCACCAACCGCAACCCTTTAGGTGACCACAATGAGAATCATCCTGATAGGCTACGGAGTTGTTGGTCAAAGCCTTACGCGCATATTCACGCAGAGAGAAGCCGAGCTCATCAAAAACTATGGCTTCCATCCAAGAGTTGTAGCTATCGCGGACAGAGGAGGAGCAGCTGTAAACCCAAAGGGCCTAAACCTAGAGAAAACGTTGTCCCTGAAGGCTGAAAAGGGCACGGTGGCAGCCCACCGCGAATACGGACATCCCGGTATGTCAGCGTTAAGCGTGATAGAAAATGTTGACGCTGAAGCAATCGTTGAGGCAACACCCACCAAAATCAAGGACGGGGAACCAGGGTTGTCTCACATAGAAACAGCTCTCAAAACAGGAAAACACGTGGTTACCACAAATAAGGGACCACTTGCCCTAGCCCTGCCAGCCTTAATCGAGCTAGCTGACTACAATAAAGTCTACCTGAGATTCAGCGGAACTGTTGGTGGAGGAACGCCTGTGCTTGATTTGGCTAAGAGGTGCCTGATGGGGGACAGAATT
>JAOUMI010000043.1 GCA_029881555.1 Candidatus Bathyarchaeota archaeon
GAGCTAGCTGACTACAATAAAGTTTACCTGAGATTCAGTGGAACTGTTGGTGGAGGAACGCCTGTGCTTGATTTGGCAAAGAGGTGCCTGATGGGGGACAGAATTCTCTCCATCCGAGGAATACTGAACGGAACAACGAACTATATCCTTACAGAAATGGACGGGAAGCATATTACATTTGAGAAAGCCCTCAATAAAGCTCAAAAGCTTGGATACGCCGAAACAGACCCCTCAATGGACATCGACGGGATAGACCCTGCCTGCAAGCTAGTTATCATGGCAAATTGGATAATGAACAAGAGGGTTACCCTAAAGAACGTGAGCATTCAGGGCATACGCAACGTTACGTTACAAGACCTAGAGAAAGCCGCCAAGAGAGACTGCACCATCAAGCTCATAGGATCAATCAATGAAAACCTAAAGGTTGTGCCCACCGAAATATCCAGACATGACCCCCTATGCGTCGGGGGAGTGCTCAACGCTGTCACGTTTGTCTCAGAGTTTGCTGGTGAAGAGACAATCATAGGTCGAGGAGCTGGAGGAATGGAAACCGCAAGCGCCATATTAAGGGATCTGCTAGATATAAAACATAACCTAGCAACCAAACTCATGGCTTAACGTTTTGGAGAGGGAGCAACTTGAAGAGAGTGATTATGAAGTTTGGAGGCACTTCGGTGGGAAGCGGTGAACACATTCGGCACGTTGCCGATTTGATTAACAACCACCTTGGTAAAGGTTATCAGATGGTTGTGGTGGTTTCAGCTCTAAAGGGAGTCACAGACGCTCTAATCGAAGCCTCGGAAGAAGCGAGAAGCGGAAACCGAGACCATGTTCACAAACTCTTGCAAAAGACGACGGAAAAACACGTAGCAGCCACTGAAAACGCTATTAAAAACAAGTCAATACGGAAAGAGGTAGAACAAACACTAGAAACAACCCTCGATGAGCTTGAAAAGGTTTTCACGGGAATAATTTACCTAGGCGAACTCACCCCAAAATCAAAAGATTACGTTCTGTCGTTTGGAGAAAGGATGTCCACTCTAATCGTGTGGGGAACTCTCCGCGACTTGGGGTTAAGCGTGCAATACTTCACTGGGAAGGATGCAGGAATCGTAACCGACTCCAACTTCGGAGAAGCCCGTCCCATGATGAAGGTGACTGCACATCAGATTAAGCAAAAAATTGAGCCGTTGCTAGAAAAAAGAATTATTCCAGTGGTCACTGGTTACATAGGTGCAACTCAAGACGGAGAAATCACAACGCTAGGTCGAGGGGGGTCCGACTATACTGCTACCATTATCGCGGCTGCGTTGGAAGCTGACGAAGTTTGGGTTTGGACAGACGTAGACGGATTGATGACTTCTGACCCAAAAATTGTTCCTTCGGCGAAGGTTATACCTGAACTTTCCTTTCAGGAAGCGATAGAAATGGCTATCTTCGGGGCAAAGGCTATGCACCCGAGGGCGTTAGAACCAGCAATGGAAAAAGAAATCCCTGTTAGAATAAGAAACACCTTCAACCTGCAAAACCCTGGAACCCTGATAGTCATGGAGCAGAAAATCAAGCCTAAAGACGTAGTGAAAGGGATCACACTGATCAAGAATTTGGCGCTAGTTAACGTCAGTGGAGCTGGCATGGTTGGCACCCCTGGAACAGCCGCAAAGATTTTCGACATACTAGGAAAAAACAACATCAACGTTCTAATGATTTCACAGAGCGCCTCAGAAGCGAACATTTCCTTCATACTTCAAAGAGAGGTGTTAGAAAGGGCTGTCAGCACACTTGAAATCGCCCTTCTGGCTAGCGGTTTGATACACGAGGTGACTGCAGAAGACGACGTTTGCGTGGTCGCCGTGGTGGGCGCTGGCATGAAGGGCACACCCGGTGTTGCCGCAAGAATGTTTGGAGCGGTTGCACGCAGGGGAGTGAACATGCGCATGATAGCCCAAGGCTCATCTGAGCTTAACATCTCATTCGTGGTGAAGGAAACTGACGGAGAGAAGGCTGTTCTGGCAATTCATGAAGAATTCAAACTTTGAGAGCCTAATTTCCTACTTATACCTCTTACGTTTACGTTTCCTCTTCCGCTTTTCGCGGCGCACTTTCTTCTTTTTCCATTTCTTGCGAATGTTAACCTACTCTCCTGTTTGCCTGAGCTTACGCAAAATAGTTAGGCGCAACTTTTAAGGGTTACTCGATTGTGGCAGGGCAATCTGGACTACTTAATGATTGTTAGATTTGAAGGATTACCACTAGCGGTGGAACGGGAAGGAAGAGGCGGACGTAGACGGCGAGAACTAACATTAGAATAGACATCATGACCAAAACGTAGTCGGGTTTCTTCAGCCTAAGCACGTATAGATTGGTGCGCTTCTCAGTAGCGCCCCAAGCCCGAGACTCCATAGTTTCAGCGAGTTCAAGGCTTCTGCGGATGGCGTTCACTATAAGTGGAATGAGAATTGGAATATAATTTCTTATTCTCTTTATGAAGTTTCCACGCTCCAGCTCCAGTCCCCTAGCTTTCTGGGCATCCATGATCGTCTGCGCTTCCTCAGCTAAAACCGGAACGAAACGAACGGCAGTAGTGAAGGCAAAGCAAAACTCGTAGGGCACATGACTCTGTTCCAATGCCAATCCTAAATGGTCTGGCGAGGTCGTTAGGAAAAACACGGAGAAAGATTCAATCAACACTACGAAACGCAAGGTCAAAGCAAAGGAGTTCTCAAAAAGCATGAGGTACTCTGGAAGAGTATCAACAGGCGGCTCGATTCCCTGAATCCCCCCAGGAGAAAGATACGCGAAAACGAAGTTGATTACAAAGATCATGACTGCCAAGAAAAGAGCCCCCCTCAGAGATCGAATCCACTCTCGCTGAACACCAGCCACAAACACGAGAGGCATCTGAATCAGGAAGAGCACAATCAGAGGCAACAACTGGTTAAACAAAACAGCAATCACAAACATCACACAAACGAAGAAGAACTTGGCTCTCGGATCCAACCGATGGATAGGAGATGAGACCATTCTGAATCTTAAGCCGTCGAAAACGCTCACGAATTGACCCCCAAGAAATTGAGCAAAGCTTCTCTCGCCTCGTGGATGTCGATCAAGTCAGTTGGCAACCCCAAATCTGCTAGTTCCAGAAAGATCTGGGTGATCTGGGGAGGCACAATAGAGGCTTTTGTAACAAGGTCAGGGTTGGTGAGCATCTGTTTGGCGCCTCCTTCGGCAACAATTTCTCCCTGAGCCATCAACACGACGTGAGGGTTACACTCTGCCACAAATTCAACATCGTGAGTGACAATGATGACTGTTTTCTGTTGAGCAGTCAACTGAATGATGAACTGTCGCAGCCTTTCCTTCTGCTTTTGGTCTTGACCGATCGTTGGCTCGTCTAGTATAACCACTTTTGGGTTCCAAGCGAGAACAGACGCTAATGCAACCCGTTTTCTCTCCCCGCCGCTGAGCATGAAAGGCGAGGTTTCGCGATATTCCGTCAGGTCCAAAAGATTGAGAGCCCAAGCCACTCGCTTCTTTATCGTCTTTTCTTCGAAGCCAAAGTTTCGAAGGGCAAAAGCCACCTCATCCTCAACCGTTTCGCAGAAAAGCTGATGATCAGGGTTTTGAAACACGAACCCAACCTTTCGGGCGAGAGTCGCCACACTCACCTTTCGGGTGTTGACTCCGTCAACAAGGATCTCCCCCCTCGTCGGCTTTAACAACCCGTTGAAGTGTTTCACCAGCGTTGTTTTGCCAGCGCCGTTCTGACCCATTATGGCAACGAACTCTCCGTCCCGTATCGTGAGAGAAACTCCCCGCAAAGCCTCAACGCCGTTTACGTAGGTGAAGGAAACGTCTTTGACCTCAATCACGCCTCAAAACCTCCTTAAGGATGTGAGATGCCTCCCCAGAGGTTACCGGAACCCTGCCCAAATCCACTCCGCTCTCTTCAAGAACTTGGCTAAGCCTAGTTGCCTTCGGGACGCCGACACCGATCAGGCGGGCGGTCTCCGAGTTAAAGACTTCTCTAGGCTCGCCGTCCAAAACTACCCTCCCTTCGTTCATAACTAAAACGTGATTAGAGTATCTCGAGGCTAAGTCCAACCGATGTTCAACTAGAACAACCGTGATTCCCATTTCTTTGTTTAACTCGCTGATCACCTCAAAGATTTTCTGGGCACCCGACGGATCAAGAAAGGATGTCGGCTCGTCGAGCACCATCACGTCTGGCTGCATGGCGAGCACGCAAGCGATGGCGACCCGCTGCTGCTGCCCGCCCGAAAGCTCGTGTGGGGCCCTCTCCCGAAGGTTTTCTATACCGGTCGTCTGAAGCGCCCAGTCAACTCGTTTTCTAATTTCATCCCTTGGCACCCCGAGGTTTTCAAGTCCGAAGGCCACATCTTTCTCCACAAACAAAGCGAAAAGCTGGTTTTCCGGGTTCTGAAAGACGAGTCCGACGTGCCGAGCGAGTTCGTGAATCGAGTGCTCGCTCACCCTGAGGCCTGTAACCGAGATGTCGCCCTCTAGTTTTCCGCCGTAAAAGTGGGGAACGAGTCCGTTGAAGCATCGGCAGAGAGTGGTTTTTCCACAGCCGCTGGGACCCGTGAGGACCACAAACTCTCCTTTCTCAATCGTTATGGAAACGTCTTCTAGGGTCCGCTTTTTTCCGCTTGGATATGTGTACGTTAGCCCCTTTGTTTCGATGACCGCCAATTTCTAGTCCAGCTCATCATATTGACGCCGACTCTTCCATAAAAGAGTGGCTACTCAAAAAAGAGTATTCCGTTTGACTTTACGAGAATAGGCAACGGTTCAAATGAAAACGTTTCTGGTTAACAAGAATAAATTCTACGGTTGAGATTGACACGTTCGTTGGTAACTAATCCGTTAGTTCATGCACAAAAGGTTCTGGAACTCATTAAAGGTACATGGAAATCCTCTGAGCTGAAAGCGTAATTCTTAAGATTCATCTGAACTACTCCAGTAGTGATATGTATGGTCAGAGGATTCTGCTCGGTGTGCGGAAGAGAAATCGGGCGATTTTTCAAACCGACAGCTTGGCAGTGCACCAGATGCAAGAAAATATTTTGCAGAGAATGTTGCCCGAAGGTTGGTTTGATCTACAAGAAACCCGCATGTCCAGAGTGTGGAATTGAGCTGATGAAGTGATCTAAATGAGTGAAGCTCTAATCCCGATTGCGTATCAATTGGGCATCGGCGGAATAGGTGGTTTTTTCGTCGGGTACGTGGTTAGGAAGGTTGTTAGAATTGCGATAATCATCGGAATTTTTGTCTTCTCTCTCATATATTTGGCCTATTCAAACGTGATCAACGTAGACTACGACGAATTAATAGGATTCACCAGCATCACCGAGCCAGCGCTGGGACTGTTCGCACCCCTCATATCCGCTTTGCCATTCTTAGGCAGCTTTTTTCTCGGAGTAGCGTATGGACTGAAAAAGGGTTAGGCACTCAAGTGTTTTTCTTCTTTAACCCTTTCCTCAAGAGTCTAACACAACGCTTGAAGCTGGAATCCACATCTCCCACCCCATTAGCCCCAGCCGAAACCGAGTGCCCGCCACCCATGCCTCTAAGATACTCACCGAGAGGTTTGGCTACGTCTCGACCCAAGTGCACTCCGGTATTTTCATAGAAGTCACGGTACGCTCTCAAGCTGATCTGAACCTTGTCTCCCCTCTGACCCGCAACAACTGCCACATGGGCTCCCAACCCAATCAAGGCTCTCGCAGCTGAGGCTTGATAGGCGCTGAC
>JAOUMI010000002.1 GCA_029881555.1 Candidatus Bathyarchaeota archaeon
TTATTCCTACATGTTGGTCTGATCAAAGCGGGCCAATTGTACGAGGTACGTTCGAAGGGCAGAATCTTGCAGAGAACAGTGATTGGAGTGGCTCTCATGGTTTCGGTCTTCTTCATTCTTCAGTAAAAATAGCTCCCTATGTGTTGATGCAAAAACATTATTAATTGATGATTCATTTTTCTATGCTCTAAAGATGGTTGGCATGCAAGAAAAGCAAGCCGTTCTTTCCGAACTGGAGCCATGTCATCAGCCATAAAGGTTCTTGAACCAGAGATTTTAGCGAGGAAAGCCAAAAGAAAGGTATTGGGCATAAACACTGTGGTTCAGATGAAGCATCCTAGGGACTCCAGTGATCTACAGCTCTTATCCCCTGTCCATGGAAGTGAAAATGGGTGTTTTCGCGGTTTCTTTCCCAGAGGCTACCATGGTAGCCGTGGGCCATATCCAGATGGCTAGGCACTACGGACTGCCGAATTTCGGTGGCGGAAACATAGGCTCTGCAAAAATACCAGATGAGCAAGCCACATACGAAAAAGCCTTGTGTGGCCTTACGTGCATGCTAGCTGGCGGTGACATATGCGGAGTGATAGGGTTGCTGAAAAATTACCCAGTCTTGTCCTATGAGTAGCTCTTAATTGACTACGAGATGTACGATATGATGTTGAGGCTCGTTCAGGGGATAGGCGTAAACGAAGACACGTTAACCATTGACACGATCTACAAAGTGGGGCTGGAGGGACATTTCCTCGCGGAGAAGCATACTTTGGACCATACAAAAGACGTCTGGATACCTATACTAGCAGACCCGGCGCCGTATGGAACTTGGAAGGATAAGGGAGCAAAATCAGTGGTCCATGTCGCAAAGGAGAAGGCAAAGGAGATACTAGCAACCCATAAGCCAACTCCTCTAGACAGAGACGTGAAAAAGAGGCTCGCTAAAATCATCAAGGAAGGAGAAAAGGGAATCCCACATTAACCCCTTTAGCTTGTAAAGAAACGATGTCTTTAGTAGCTTCAAAACATTGCGCATAAAGTTTATTATGTAAAGATCGAGAATTGACGTGAAGTGATAAAATTGGCATTTGGACGCCTCATACTGTTATCTGATGACGAGCTTGAGCATGTCCATGAAACAAGTTTGAGAATACTGCAGGAAATCGGAATAAAAGTTCTCAGCAAGAAGGTGCAGAGGCTACTCGCAGAAAATGGCGCAGAAGTGGATTCACCTCGTTCAATTGTGAAACTCCCAAGTTCCCTCGTAGAAGAAGCGATCAAAAAAGCGCCAAAGGAAATAGTACTGTGCGGAAGAAATCCAAAATTCGACCTCAAACTTCCTTCAAAGGATTACACTTACCTTGCTCTAAGCGGCTACGCGAGTTTTATAAGAGATTTCAAAACCGGAGAAAAAAGAATGACAAAAACGTCAGATCTGAGGGATTTCGCCATTCTGAGCGATTATCTCGACCAAGTTGACTTTTTCTGGCCGATTGTGGTTCCAACGGAATTGCCACCACCCATTCAAACAGTTCATGGCTTGGCCATCTCATTTGAGCATACAGGAAAACATGTCCAGCATGAAGCTTTGAGTGAGAAACAAGCAAAATGGCAGATTAAGCTAGCGTCCGCCATTGTCGGTGACAAAGAGAAGCTGAGGAAAAGACCCATATTTTCTTCGGTGAATTGTTCCGTCAGCCCACTTCTCTTCGAGGAGGGCTCGTCTGAAGCCATTGTCGAGTTGGCAAAGGCTGGAATCCCTGTTGTCCCTATGTCCATGGCTTTATGTGGCAGTACAGCTCCTGCAACAATTGCGGGAACACTGACTATAGTCAACACTGAAAACCTTGCCTCCCTCGTTATTCTTGAGTGTGCCAATCCAGGTGCACCTATGATCTACTGTGGAGAATCAACCTCGGCAGACATGATGACAGGAGACATCAACTATCGGGCACCCGAGCTTCCACTTATCGCAGCTGGCACTGCCCAGATGGCGAGGTTTTACGGGCTACCTGTCTATGCAACTCAATGCGGACTAGATGAGACTCCAGAGGATCTAGAGGCTCTTATTGAAGGCTCAAAATGGCTTGCTCTTGCACACTTGGGTCATGGAGATATCAGTGGAGGCTTAGGAAGCCTCGAAAACGCTGAAAGCTCGGCTTTGGAGCAGGTGGTTCTCGATGTCGAAGCTTGGATACATGCCCGTGCATACCTGCGCACGTTCAGTGTTGACGAAGATACCTTAGGGTTTGATGCCATCAGCAAGGTTGGTCCCGGAGGAAACTTCTTGGGGCTTAAGCACACCTTGGATCATTTCCAAAAAGAAATATGGCTCAAAAAAGGGACCACAATCATACCCTCGACAGGCGGTTCCATCGTCGAAAGAGCAAAAGAAAAGGTCAGAGAGATTCTTTCTACCCACGTCCCACCTAAACTCGAAGAGGACATCAGAAGAGAAATAAGCCAGATCCTTCGTCAATGTGAAAAAGACATGTTGTAGCGTTGTTGTTTTCAGGATGGTGGAGACCCGCGTGGCTTAAAACTGCAAGCCTAACTCTTCCAGTTCTCCTTTAACCTTGTTATAAGTGTCCAAACACTTGCGAGAAGGCTTTCCCGTCTTTACGTCACAGCAATCCTGATATTTCATACCCAATGGGGGGTCCGAGAGCTTATCCTTGTATAACGACTCAAGATGGTTCACGATTTCGTTAGCGTCTTCTCTTTTCATTCCAGCTGCAGCAGTTGCATGGGCAACCTCGGCGGCAAACCTAGGCTCTATAGGCGTCAGATAATCCTCGTGAATTGCCTTCGCAACCCCTACAGCCTCTATTGAGAGGCCAGAGGTCACAGCTGTTATAACACGTGCCGCAATCTCGTGCAGGCACATCTCAGTACAGGGTCCGGCTGCTGTGTAGGTTAGGTTTAATGACAACAAGTGAGTGTTCCTGCTGATTGCTTGGCCGTAAGTGCTTATCACCCAAGACAGCTCCGGTGCTGTACTACACCTATGTTTTAGGTGGATTGGAAAAACTAGATGACATGTTGCTTGGTACACGAGGACTCCCAGAATGTGATAGGCGGCAGCGGTGATTGCCGTACCCTCTGGTCCGCCGCAGTAGCCACCGAATACGGGACCGGATTCCCCGACAATGCGAGCGCCGAGGTTTGACAGAGCGCAGGCTTTGTTGAAGCGATCAAAATCTACCTTCAATTCCGCTAGTGCAGCCAGCAGGTATCCGTCTGAAGGTCTAAGCCCGTATTGCGGATGAAGGGCTGCGATCAATGACGGGGCTGACTCTGCGGTTGCGAGCGCGTTCATGATTGGCAAGCCTGGTCTTCCCACCCTTCTCAAAGCTTCTCTTGCTAAAACCGCATTTCTTATTGCCCCATATATCTCCAAAGGCGAGTTGGTTCTTATTCTTATTCCATCCACTGAAGTTAGAGCTGGCGTAGTTATAGAATCGGCAAGAGGTATTGACCCATAGCTTTGCACTAAACTCAGAAGAATCTGCTCAGAGGATACGGGCGCCCCTCCTGCTCCGATGAAGCACCAAGGTGGCGTCTTATCTTCAGGTTTTCTCGGAACCATGATCTTTGCATCCTTCCCTTCTCCAAAGCTGGCTCTGGAAGGAGCGGTTTTTAGGCCTTCTTTGATCTCACTTTCATCGAATTTAATTATCCGTTCCGTATCCTTGCAGTAAGTCCCAACCTCACAGTAGAGATCGAGAGCGGCTTTGAAAACATCATCAGCTAAACTATTGTCTGAAGGAACAGAGAGCTCTGGGTCATATTTGATGTCGTACTCTTTTATAAGCTCCCTTAATTTGGTTGAGAATATTTTTAGGTCATAGTCTTTTTCTGAACAGGGTTTCCCTGTTATGGCTCTATTCACGGCATCCAAAAGAGTAGCCAATTAATTCACCCCTAACTCTTGTTGATGGACTTTTGTATTCGCCACTATTTTATAACGTTTACCTTATCAAGGGGATATCATTCGCTCAATATTTCAAGAGAACTTAGCGGAGGCGTTAATGTCTAGCATGCTTACGCTGACCTAGACGCACCTATCTTCCCCAACTTCGCTTTAACAACTCTCATCTTGTCTGCGAATGCTGTTTTATCTTTTTGTTTGATCGTGTTCAACCATTCGATCGATTTCTCACAGAAAAAGCCTTCAACGTTTTCTACCTTTGGTAAATTCATTTGAAGGCTTGCGCAAAACTCCGGGTCTTGAGAAGCAACTGTTTCGGCTAGCTTCAACAGCAGCTTGTAGCTGGTTCCGGCAACCCTTTTTGTTTCAGCAAGGTCAACACAATTTATTAGAGTGTCACAAACGACGGTGCCAATAAAGTGAGGGAGCCCCAAAACCGCCGACATTAGCTCATCATGCTTTCTTGGAGACATGATTGAGACGTTAACCTGTTTCTCCTCCAACCACCCCTTAAAATCCTTTGCAAATCTCCTTTCCTTGTTGTTGGTCGGGGTGAGAATGAAATTTTGGTTTTGAATGTTCTCTGTGCGAGGACCAAACATGGGATGGGTTCCCAACGTTGTTCCAGTCTTTATGTATTCGTGCATTACTTTGACGGGAAACTCCTTAACTGAACAGATGTCCATAACCACTTGGTCTGGACGTATATGTGAATGAATCTCCCTTACGACATTTTCGAAGTTCTCTATGGACACAGATATCAAAACTCTGTCAGCACTTTTGACCGCATTCACGTTGTCAGCGATTTCAACTCCAAGTTCCCCTTTTATTTTCAACAGCTTTTCTTTACTCCTACCCGAAACTATCACCTGCATGCCTTCATCCAAGAAAAACTTTGTGAACCATCGACCCATTTTTCCCGTGCCGCCGATTATTGCCACTTTCATTGTAGCGCCTCGCAAATTTTTTCTAATCCCAGCTTGATTTCTTCTTCTGGCATGGTTAACGCTATTCTGAAGTGTTCTCGGTAATCTCCAAAAGAGGTGCCGGGAGTCAAAGCTACTCCATTGTCCAGCAGATCAAACGCAAACCTCTCAGAATCCAAGTTGTCATATTTTGGAAAGAAATAGAAGGGAGCGTCGGGTTTGGTGAATTTTAACCCTGTTTTCGAAAGAACCTTGCAGGCTAAATCTGCTCTTCGTCGGTATAGTTTCCTCATTCCCGCTGCGATTTTCTGTTTCAGTTCTAACGCCTTTAAAGCCGCTTCTTGAACGAAAACTGGAATGTTAGTGAAGGTCATCTGGTTCAGTTTCACCATTTTTCCAGCCAGCTCCTCTCCTACGATAACGTAGCCGATCCTCCATCCCGTCATTGCAAACGTTTTAGAAAAACTGTTGACGAGTATGTGGTTGCCACCAAAATCTAGAATGCTTTTTGTTCTCACGAAGCTTAAATCACGGTACACCTCGTCAGACATAATTGCCACTTTCTTATCGTTTGCAACCTCAACGATTTCTTCAAGCAAACTTTTCTCTATGACTTTGCTGGTGGGGTTGTTAGGATTGTTCAGTATTAGCAGTCGTGTCTTTTGGTCGATCAGACTCCTCAACTTTTCAGTGTCAATTTTCCAGTTGGAATCAATTTCTGTCCTCAAAAATCTTGTTTCCACTCCAAGACTTTTGGCGGCTAATTCGTAAGCGGTCCAGTATGGAGCCGGAATTACAATGTTTCCTCCATTTTTCAGCAATAGATACATTATTGAGAAAAACGCCCATTTTGAGCCTGGGATGATTACCACATTTTCCGCGGAAACGTTGTGGATGCTCGCTAATTTTTCTCTAAGCGTTTTCTCACCGGCATAAAAGGAGTATTTTGTCTTTCCCTGTTTCATGGCTTCAAAGGCTGCATCAATTATCTCCTTTGGAGTTGGCTGGTCAGGATCCCCAACATTTAACTTTATGATTTTCTTTCCTTCACTTTCAAGCTCCATTGCTCTTTGGCTTATTTCATACAGCATTTCTCTCACCACTTCTTTAAGTTCTGTAGCTTTCACGCTCCTGAGCACGTATGCTCACGGCGATTATTTCTTGATACACAGCTCTAACGTCGTGCGGGTTAAGTCCCAGCTTTGATGCTATTCCCGCTATACGCGTGTACTGCTCGTTTTCTCTGCGCCGATCCCTCACGGGAATTCCTTGCTCTCGTTTGATCCTTCCAATGCTTTCACAGATATCCACTCTCTCTTTTAGAAGACGCACAATTTGTTCGTCAATTTTGTCAATTCTTTTCCTTAATGCTGAAATTCTCTCCATTCTATCCCTTCTCCCGCAAAACTTTCGGTATGACTCCTGCCCGAAGCATGTGCTCAGCCAAAACCACAGCAACAGCAGACTCAACGACAGGAACAGCTTTCGGCACGATACACGGGTCATGTCTACCCCTAACTCGAATCAGCGTTTCCTCCATTTCGGACAAGTCAACGCTCTTTTGTTCTTTCGATATAGAGGATGTAGGTTTTATGGCCGCTCTAACCACAATAGGCATTCCAGAAGACATCCCGCCTAAAATGCCCCCTGCATTGTTTGTTAATGTCACAATATCCCCGCCGCTTATAGCGTACACATCATTGTTTTCCGACCCTCTCAGTTGGGCAACCTTAAACCCGGCGCCGAATTCAACTCCTTTGACTGCTGGAACATCAAACAACATCTTAGCGATGTCAGCGTCTAGGGAATCGAAGATTGGTTCGCCAACTCCTACCGGAACTTTCAGGGCAACGCACTCGACGACACCGCCCACGCTGTCGCCTTCACTCTTCGCCTTCAAGATTTCTTCTTCCATAGCTTTTGCACGCCCTAGGTCGGGGCACCTAACTGGGCTCTTATACGTGTTCCTCCGAATCTCCTCAATCGTAAGTTTCTTCTCAACTTTAACCTTACCTATCTCAACTGCATAAGCCAAAACTTCGACGCCGAAGAGACCTAGCAGTTTCTTGGCTATGGCGCCAGCCATCACAAAAGCCACCGTGATTCTGCCCGAAAACCTTCCTCCCCCACGGTAGTCGTTAAAGCCTCCGTATTTGATTCGAGCGGGGTAATCCGCGTGTCCTGGCCTAGGCACGTCCCTAATTTGGTCGTATTCACCAGAAACTGCTTCTTTATTCCAAACTAAGGTGCAGATGGGGGCGCCGGTAGTAAAACCGTCGAAGATTCCGGAGAGAACTTCTACGACATCTTTCTCTCTCCTCGCAGATACTATCTGGGGTTTGAGAGGAATCCTCTTGTCTACTTCCTCTTGAATGTCTCGTTCAGAAATCGGGAGGCCAGCCGGGCAACCGTCCACAACAACTCCTACGCATCTGCCATGGCTCTCGCCGAAACAAGTTACAACAAACTCTTTACCTATAGAATCACTCGCCAACAACATCCGCTCCTAACGAACGTAAATCATCAAAGAAGGTTGGATAAGATTTTCTGACACACTCAGAGTTTTGAATTCTCGTATCGCCACTCGCCCCTAAGGCAGCAACGGCGCAGGCCATTGCAATCCGATGGTCGTTATGGGGATCGATTGTTGCCCCATGCAGTGGACGAGGTCCCTTTATGATTAGACAATCTTCGATCATTTTGACGTCTGCGCCCATTTTCTTTAACTCAGCGTGAAGGGAAGACAGTCTGTCAGACTCCTTGTATCTAAGTCTCCTAGCGTTGTACAATTTGGATGTTCCCTTTGAATAGCATGCGAGGGCAGCGCAAACTGGAACTAGGTCAGGTATGTCTTTTACATCTACATCTATGGCGTTGAGTTGTTTTCCTTCAGCCTCAACGTACTCATCTTCAACTCTCACCTTTGAGCCCATTTCCTCCAATATGCCCAATATTGCCTTGTCCCCCTGCGTTGTGTGTTGATCAAGATTCTTCACCTTCACTTTTGAGCATGTTATTGCTGCGGCAGCTAGGAGGAAGGATGCAGACGAGAAGTCTCCTGGAACCTTATGATCACATGGGCTATAGTTCTGGTTGGAAGGAACTCTCAGTTGCTTGAGATCGTTTGACGCGGATACTCTGATGCCATGTTTTTCGAGGACCTCGATGGTCATACGAACGTAGCTTACGGATTCCAGAGGTGTAGTGACTGTAATCTCGGTGTTTTCTTCCGCCCTTGGACACACAAACAGTAGGCCTGAGATGAACTGGGAGCTTATATCTCCCCTTATTGACGCTTTTCCTCCCCTTATCCCCCCACCATGAACCCTGACTACCGAACCTTTTTCATCTCGCCGAAGACTGGATTCTGCTCCCAGCTGTTTGAGGCTTCGGAGAAGGGGTTCCAGAGGCCTCCTACTAATGGACAAACCGAGAGTGAAGGTGGAGGGACCGGGTGCGAGAGTAGCCACCGGTATCATAAAGCGGAGAGTAGCTCCAGACTCCCCGCAGTCTATGGGGTTCCGGGGGGTTTCAAGTGATGGGCGTCCCTTGATCGTCCAACAGGTTTCCTCTGGTTCTACTTCTGCTCCGAAGGCTTCTATGGCCTCCAGCGTTGCCTGAGTGTCGTCTGAGGAGAGAGGGTTCAATATTCTTGAGGTTCCCCTTGACAGTAAAGCGCCTATCATCATTCTATGCGTGTAAGCCTTGGACGGAGGAGCGTAGACCTCGCCGCCAAACCTCTCGCTTTTCTCGACCACGACATCCGCCAACTTTGATCAACCTACCACCTTAGCTTTTTCGTGGTTCACGCGCGCCTGTATGATGTCTCCCTCATACGTCTGCCATGCGTCTCTAACATTGTCAATTTTCTCCTCAGGAACGATGGCGGTGACTGCTGGACCTGTGCCAGACAACCCTGCGGCCACCGCTCCTGCCATTAGGGCATCCACGGCTATGGATGGATTGTATCCTAACGCCGAGGAATAGATCAAACCGTTAAGGGTTAGGGCTGACCAGTAATCTCCCTTCACTGCCTCTTTGTAGGCTATACCGACTAGAGATGCTACTCCCCTCATTCGCTGCACGTCAGAACCACTCGTGTACACTTTCTTTGCGGGAACATAAAACAAGACGGTTAGGTCTTCAGTTATTTCAAAACGCTTAACGATTCTCCTTTTTAGGTTGTCGGTAACCACGACTCCTCCAAAGTAGGAGGCGCAGGCGTCGTCGAACGCACCTGTTATCGTAACCTTTGCCTCGATCGCCGCTTCCACCCCTAGGTTTAGAACCGTCAAGTCGTCCAGACTTCTGTCTAATGCAGCCACGGTTGCCAAGGCTATGGCGTTTCCGGCAACACTACTGCTCTTTAATCCCCTAGCGATGGGGATGTTTGACGATGTTCTAACTTTCGCGCCGACTTCCTTCAGATTGAAGTATTCGAAAACTTTGCCCACCGTTTTTTCAATCAAAACTGGATCTTCAGTGGGATCTGACACGATATTGCCCTCTATGGTTCCGGGTTTGTCTGTTAATTGGACCTTGGCTCTTGTCCACAGGTCCACTCCAACTGCTCCTCCCTTACCAGTGGCGATGGCGTTTACGATGGTGGCGGCTCCGTGGGATAAAGCTTCGGCTTTTCCCGTCAACTGAGGGTCCCCAGCTCTGAAAGTTTATTCAAAACAGCCTGTTTCATCACTTTGACTGGTGCCGGATGGTTAGTCCATATTTCAAAGGAGGCAGCGCCTTGGTAGACAAGCATCTCAATGCCGCTGACTACTTTTGCTCCCATGGACTTAGCGTCTTTTGCGAGTTTTGTTTCTAACGGGTTGTAGATTAAGTCCATCACGCACAAGTCAGGTCTCAGCCAGCTCGGGTCCACCAGACTCTGGTGAACATCTGGGTGCATGCCAACAGAGGTTGCGTTAACCAGTATATCTGCCTCCTCCAGCTCGTTTTTCAAAAGTTCGGATGAAAGCGAGTTTCCACTTACCTTCTTGTTAAATTTTTTGCGTAAAACTTCCGCCAGCTCTTTGGCTTTCTGAGTGGTTCTGTTGAGAATTTTAAGTTCTTCCACCTCTTGTGCTAAGTTGAACGCTATGGCTTTTCCTGCGCCACCAGCTCCGAGTAGAAGCATCTTCTTTCCCTCTAGACCTACGCCGTTTTCCTTCAGAGCGTTTATTGCTCCGACGCCGTCGGTGATGTAACCCACAAGCCTTCCTCCGGCGTTGAGAATGGTGTTGACTGCGCCGATAGACCTCGATGTCGAGTCTATTTCGTCTAGGTGTTCCATAACGGCGGTTTTGTGGGGCATGGTCACGTTTAGACCATGAATATCTAAACTTTTTGCCCCAGCTATTGCGTCTCTTAATTCTTCCCTTCTAACCCTGAAGGCCAAGTAAACAAAATCGAGGTTCAACTCTTCAAAGGCTGCGTTGTGTATCACAGGACTCAAAGTGTGTTCTATAGGGTCTCCTATGACGCAGCAAACTTTTGTTCTTCCAGAAATTTTCGTTCTAAATTGCCCCCAAAGCCTCATACGCGACCCTCATTTCTTGGATGGTCAGTTGTCCCGATGCTGTTTCTCTTCCTTTCTCCAGAGACGCAAACGTGAGAAAGCCACCGAAGAGTGGAGACAGAAGCCTAGAAATCTTGCCCAGTTCTCCCATGGAGAAGCAGATCGTCTTAGCACTTTTACAGGCTTTGGACACAAAGTCCAAAACGGTTAGATTGTCCTCCGCCGACTTGGCCGTGGTCACAACTTTGCAGATGTCAGCCCCGCTCGCAATTTCCTTCCTGAGAATCTCCTCCATCCGCGGCAAACTGGGAGTCTGGTTAAAGTCGTGGAAGGACACTATGGGCTTCACACCCATTTCATGTACGTCGCTAACGGTGTCTTTCAGCTCAGAGGTGGACAACTCTATGTCAACATATTCAAAACCGTTCCCCGCGGCTTTCAGAAGTATTTGTTTGCGCTCGGTTTCGCTTCCCCGAAATTCGCCGTGGCACTTGGCTGATCGGTTAGTTGCTATCAGGGGTACCCTACTACAACCCGCAATGTTAGATAACTCATCGGGTTCTCCAAGACTGTCTAATCTGACTTCAACAAGATCTGCGTAATGGTTCTCAGCCCTCTCAATAAGCTCTAAAGCCTCAGCGACAGTTTCGGGAAGAACTGAGACGCAGATCATGATGGTCAACGCTCTATCACCATTTCCTCTTTCACCAAGGTTCCGAAATGTCTGCCTCCTTCCTCTGTTATATACACCAAAACTTCGTCGCCGGCTTCTAGTTCAGCAACTGACTTGGAGCCTTCTCTGGTTACAAGTCTAATGGTTTCAGCGTTTTGAACAATGGTCCTTATTCTCCTCTCTCCACATTCGGCCTCAATGAGCATCATGGGTCTCCACTCGATCTTAACCCTTCCCACATGCGTTGACCTAACCTTCCCTTCCCTATCAACTATGAGGACTTCGTCACCTGCCTTCAGCTCTGAAAGGTATCTTGTTTTGCTGAGTGAAGAAAGAGTGTACAGGGACACGGGTCCCGCGTTAACCCTGAACGGACGTGTTTCCACATAGGGGCTTTCATAGACCTCAGCCTGAACTAGGAACAAACCGGAGGATTGGCATCCCGCGAGGATTCCTTCGCCCAACTTCATCAGGTCGCAAGTGTCAACGCAGACTCTGGCTCCGGTTCCAATTTGCTTCAGCTCCACAACTTTGGCGGGCACAATCTCAATCTTTAGAGCTTGTTCCTTGGTGACTGCCGCTGTCTCCGCGACTTCGTCGACGCTGGAGGTTTTCAGGACAACTCCGTCGGCCCCTAGCTCCAGGGTCTCTAGGGCGAGCTTAGCGTCTCTTGCACACGAAACCTCGGCGAGCAGTTTAGTTTTTCCACGGGTCATCGCAATTACGTTCTCTAGAGGGATAACCTTCCAATCGGGACAGTAGAGGATTATATAGTCACATGACGATTCCACGGCCTCGGCAATGGTCTTCTCATCTTCTCTCCCGGTCATATTTACTTTAACTGCAACAGTTTTACCCATCGCCTTCAGCTTCTTGACCTTGTTTTTATCAAAAATTTCTAACACATTTATGTCGCAGTCACCTGACTTGGCTGCTGTTTTGACTCCAGTCTTTCTAGCGTTTTCTACATCCCGTGAGCCAACTAGAAGAGCATCACAGAACTGAGCGGCGGATTTAATTAGATTTTTTTTCACTTTGTCAGAAAATGACTCGCCTATTTCGATCCAGAATTCTTTCACTTGGCTGCACCAAGAATTTTTAAGGATTCATCGACTGAAGCGTTGTTATGTACAATTGCTGAGAGCGCCTTAACCATAAGCGTTGGGTTTTCGTGTTGAAATGTATTTCTACCAATGGAGAGCCCTGCGCCGCCAGCTTTCACTGAGTCCTGCACCATCTGCAAAACTTCTCGAGTGGTTTCCACCTTAGGACCACCAGCTATTATGACTGGAACGTGGCAACCGTGAACCACTTCTTTGAAGGTTTCGATACTGCCCGTGTAGTTGGTCTTGATGATGTCGGCGCCCAGCTCAGCACCCAACCTGGCGGCGTGCGCAACCACGTCCACGGCATGTTGATTCTGTATCTCCGGCCCTCTTGGGTACATCATAGCTAACAGGGGCATGCCATATCGGTCACAGTCGTCCGCAACCCTGCCCATTTTTGCGAGCATCTTATTTTCCTGTTTCGCGCCAACGTTAATGTGAACGGAAACAGCGTCTGCGCCGATTCTTACAGCTTCGTCTACGGAACACACCTGAACCTTGTAGTTTGGATCAGGGCCAAGCTTTGTGCTAGCTGACAAATGTACAATCAAGCCAGCTCGGCCAGTGTTAACGTTTTTTGCTACGCCTCTGTGCACCACAACCGCGTCTGCGCCTCCTTTTAACAGTTTGTCGATGATCGCTTGCATATTCACAAGTCCTTTGATTGGGCCTACGGTTACGCCGTGATCCATTGGCACTATGACAGTTCGTTGGTCGTCGCGGAAAATCCTTTTCAACCTTTTCTTTTTGCCAGGGTCCAAACATGTTCGCCTCCTAAAGGTATTTTTTTGCTTTCAAGTACTCGGCGTTTAGAATTCCACAGCCAGCAGCCCCTCTTATGGTGTTATGGCCTAGAACAACATACTTGACTCCCATGAGTGTGAGGTCCTTCCTAACTCTGCCCACCACGACACTCATGCCACCGCCCTCCATTCTGTCCAATCTTGTTTGCGGTCTGTCTTCCTCACGCCTAACGACGACGGGTTTCGCTGGTGCTGTTGGAAGCCCAAGTTTCTGGGGTTCGCCGACAAACTTTTCCATCGCGGCCACAACTGATTCAGGGTCTGCTTCACGTTTTGGCTCAACGAAAACCGCTTCCATATGTCCGTCCAAAGTTGGAACTCTGTGACAACTCGCTGAAACCTTGAACTCCGCTGGTTTTGAAGGAGAGCCAAATACCTTTAGAGTTTCGTTTTGCATCTTTTCCTCCTCGTTCCTAATGAATGGGATAACGTTGTCTACAATGTCTAGGGAGGCGACGCCTGGGTATCCCGCACCTGAGATGGCCTGCATCGTAGAAACGATAATTCTTTCAATGCCGAATTCGTCGTGGATTGGTTTCAAGGAAAGGGTTAAAACTGTGGCGCTACAGTTTGGGTTTGTAACAATCGCACCGCTCCATTTTCTTCTCCTGCGCTGTTCGTCTATGAGGCATACGTGATTGCAGTTGACTTCCGGATTCATCAGAGGCACATCTGGGTCCATCCTGTGGGAAGAAGCGTTGCTAACCACGACGTATCCAGCCTCAGCAAAGCTCTCCTCTACCTTGCCAGCTACCTCAGCGGGCAGCGCGGAGAAAACAACGTCAACATCTTCAGTGTTTTTCACAGCCTTGGGTTCTATGTCAACTACATCTAGGTCGGAAACGTTCTTCGGGATTGGAGTTGGTATTCTCCACTTCGCTGCTTCTGAATACTTCAGTCCAGTGCTTCTCTCAGAAGCCGCTACAACCGAGACCTCGAACCACGGGTGTCCACTCAACAATTGGACGAAAATTTGGCCGACTGAGCCTGTTGCGCCTAAGACTGCTGCTTTCATCATCTCTGATCACTTCGTAAAGAGCTTTTGATCAGCTTTAGAGCTGTCTCTTTTTCCTTCCAGTTCACGAAGAGAAGGATGCTTGAGGTGATTGTTAGGATGCCGAAGATGTTTATTCTATTTAGGCGTAGAGCCTCTGATATTCTTCCTATGATGCCGGGAGTTTCCTCTAGCCCTACACCGCTGATTTTGAGAAAGGCTAACTGCTTCCTAACAGACATCGCGATGGTTTCCCCTTGTTTCAGTATTCTTTCATGAACTTTCTCCAAGAGAGAATCTAAATCTTCCTCTTGTGCTACGTACAGAATTATTGAATTGTAATCAACAGACAAACCTAACAACGATGCATATGCCTTAACGACCTCGGTTAGCTCTTGGATGATCTTAGGTTTTTCAGAGACGCCATGACCTACCACCGTTATCGAGATTGCGGGAGATTGACTTGCTAAGACCACGTCTAGTTCAGTTGACAAACCTTCGGTGATTAGGCTGCCATTTGCGTTCAAATCGCCATGAATGTGACTGATCACCTTGGCACCTATTGTTTGATCTTTATACCTTAAGGCCTTTCTGTGGATGAACTTAGTGCCCGAATCAGCCAGTCCCACCAGCGTGTTCACATCGATCTCTCGAAGTCTTTCAGGATTTTGTATGACTTTTGGATCAGCAGACATGATTCCCTCAGCGTCGGTAACCAAGACAACCTCGTCCGCTCCCAATGCTTTTGCGAGAATGAACGCTGTTGCGTCGCTTCCACCCCGTCCAATGGTGGTTATTTTTCCATCAAGTGTTCTGCCTACAAAACCGGCGATGACGGGTGTAGCGCCTTTTTCAACAAGGGGAAGTACATATTGCTGAATCCTTTTTCTGCATTGCTCCTCAATTGGGTTTGCGTTGGAGAAGTTGTCATCCGTTATGATGGGCCAGTCTGGGTCCAATGGGTCAAAGTAGCGGGATTCTACACCTTTTGCTTTTAAAGCCGCGGTGACAATTCTGATGCTGGTTCTCTCTCCCATTGCTAGGATGTCATCTAACTCTACCTTTTCAACCTTTCCGCCAGAGGCGTTCTTGGCTGCGTGAAGAAGCAAATCAGTTGTTTTTCCCATAGCCGAAACAACCACGGCTATCTGCGTACCTCTTGCGACTTCTTTGGCAACAGCCGTAACAGCCCTTAACATTCGTTCATGATCGGCTAAACTAGCTCCTCCATATTTTACCACGATTCGTTTGCGGCGCTTTACATCAGATGGTTTCATAAACCAATCAAACCCCCCAAAAGCCCACGAAGCTAAAATGGACGCAAAAATTCTTTTTTAGCTACTGGGCTCTCAAAAATAGCGAAAGCTATAGCTGTAGCCAAAGAAAGTCATTAAATAGTTGGTCGTTTGAATCATCGTTTTCTCTTTCATGCTCCCAGAGCCTCATCTCTAAACAGTTAACTTTCTTACATAAAAGAATTTCGAACAATAAATATTGATGCGTTATTAAAGCTTAAAAATGCCTGAACATACACTAGCTACGGGATTGAACATGAAAGTGCTTGTTATGGGAGGATACGGCGCTCAAGGCTCTGTTATATGCACTTATCTGGCAAAAAGACCTGAAGTTTCAGAGATCGTTTGCGCTGGGAGGAACCTAGCAAAGGCGAAGCGACTTGTCGAGAGACTCAAGAGCGACAAGATATCACCAAAAAAACTTGATGCGACAAAACAAGACGAGTTGACGAGCGCCGCGAAGGGAATGGACTTAGTTGTAAACGCAACTGTGCCCAAATTCAACCTCCTAGTGATGGATGCAGTTTTGAAGGGTGGAGCCCACTACCAAGACCTAGCGTCAGGACCAACCGACAAACCGATGGATAAATTCGTTTCACAACAAATAGAACGGAGCCCAAAGTATGCAGACGCGGGATTAACCGCTCTGATAAACACAGGATCGTCTCCAGGAGTTACGAACGTACTTGTAAGACACGCCGCCGACAAACTTGACCGAGTAAACGAAATAAAGGTAAGGTACACGGGACTCATGGAGACCAAAGAGTTCATCTCAATCTGGTCGCCGGAGACAGCGTGGGCTGATATGGCAGAGGAACCATTTCTTTACGAGAACGGAAAGTTAAAAAGAGTCCCACCGTTCAGTGGCGAAGAAGTGTATCCGTTCCCAGAGCCATTCGGCCCTCAAAAAGTTGTTCATCATCATCACGAGGAAGTAGTAACATTACCTAGGTTCATAGGAAAGGGTTTAAAATACGTTGACTTTAAGATGGGCGACCCAGACATGCCTATTGCAAAGGCAATCTGGCAAATCGGTCTCCTAGGCAAAAAATCTGTCGATGTCCGAGGGAAAAAGGTCGCTCCAAGAGATGTTTTCGTTTCTGCGATTCCGCCTCCTCTTACCATGGAAGAAGTGGAGCAAAAAATCAAAGAAGGGATACTGATTGACGCCAGTGAATGTGGGGTAGTAGAAATCGCTGGTGAAAAAACAGGTGAAAAAATACGCTACAAGTATGAGTGGCCCACCTTGAATGTCCGCGAAGCCAACAAAATAATACCAGGCGTAACTCAAGAGTCGTATTGCACAGGGGTTCCAGCCGCAATCTTTGCCTGGATGCTTGGAAGGGGGAAGATAAAAACTCCCGGTGTCATTGCACCAGAGTGCTTAGATCTGGAAGTTAGGAATACAATCTTTTCCAAGCTGGCGGAAATGAAAATACCCGCATACGAAAAAATGGAAAGAATCCTCTCTTAGAGGACAATGTCGAAATCTCGCTACTTGACTGCAGTTAGCGAAATTATTAATTACTGGTTTTTCCCTACTAGGCGTACATCGGTGATTAACATGGGTGAGGAAGAGCTTCTCAAGACATTAAGTGAATCAGTTGTTGCTTGTGACAGGGATGCGGTAGTGAAGGCAGCTCAACAGGCCATTGAAAAAGGGTTAGACCCAGTTAAGGCGATTGAGAAGGGATTATCCAAGGGCGCGATAACAGTAGGCGAAAAGTTCGATAGACTAGAAATCTTTTTGACAGACTTAATGATGGCAGCGGATGCGATGAAGGCGGGCTTAGATATTCTGCTTCCCCTAATATCCGAAGAAAAAGTCTTGAAAAAAGGAACAGTTGTCAGTGGCACTGTGAAAGGTGACATACACGACATAGGAAAAAACATTCTGTCGGCTCTCTTTAGCGCGAATGGCTTTGAGGTCCATGACTTGGGCGTAGATGTTTCTACGTCAAAATTCATTGAAGAAGCAGAGAAGGTTAGAGCGGACATTATTGCACTGTCAGCGCTCATGTCGTCAACCATAGGGGGACAAAAGGATGTTATAGATTACCTGAGTGAGACCGGGAAGAGGGAAAAATTCATCGTTATGGTAGGGGGAGGACCTACCACACGGGAGTGGACTGAGGAGATTGGTGCTGATGGATACGCAGAAACGGCCATGGAAGCCGTGAAGGTCGCTTTAGAGCTGATTGAGAAAAAGAGGAGCTAGTATGGTTGTCTTTCTAGACGCTGTCGAAAAGGCTCTAACTGGGAAACCCTGTTCAGAGCGAGATTACGACCTAAAGATCTTTTCAACCAAATTGAGGGAAGTAGTAAAGGAATACGATATTAAATACGACCCAGAGAACCTCGTTTCCTCTGATAACAGTTTAGCCGATGACATTTTCAAAGCCGCCTTTGACTTCTACTGTGAAGTAGGTACATACTGCAAAGACACGGAGCGGATAATTAAATTCGATGAAAACGAGATCAAAGACAGATTAAGGAATTCGCCTTCAAGAATTGTTTTCGGGGAAGGAGTAGACGCCGGAACAATGGTTCCGAGAAAACCTGAAGACAGGACACCGCCATGGCGCTTCGTCGGAGCGGGCGGAGTCGCCGTATCCTCTGAGGATGTTTTTATGGGACTGGTGGAAAACTACGCGAAAATACCAATTGCCAATTCAATAACCACGCCCACTTTGACCCGGGTAAACGGAATAAGGATAAGACCTTACTCACCCCTAGAAATCTTGGGCGCAATAAGAACAGTAGCTCTTGGAAGAGAAGCCATAAGAAGAGCCGGAAGACCTGGTTTGCCCATTATGAACTCCATCGCAACCGCCGATTCAGCAATAGCGTTAGTCGCAGGACTACACCCAGAATACGGTCTCAGGCCAACAGACGGATATATGGTTGCCACACTTGCAGAGCTCAAAACAAACTTCGACCTCCTCAACAGAGCGTGTGCCTTAATGTCTCTAGGCCTTCCCACAGCCGCAATCTTTGGACCTATATTTGGCGGTTACTGCGGCGGACCTGAAGGTACAGCGGTCGTGACCGTTGCCTACCACTTGATGGGAGCCCTCGTATATCAGGCAGGATGGTTCCTCGCCTTTCCGATTCACATCAAACACATAGCCAGCAGCATGCCGGAACTTTTGTGGGTGGCTAGCGTTTATGCCCAAGCGATCAGCAGAAACACCCACTTGTTGGCACTTTATTACGACTATACGGCTGCTGGACCATGCACAAAAATGTCTCTATATGAGATGGCGGCGCAGTATACGGCGGCTATAACATCCGGTGTCTCCATGGAGACAGGAGGAATAGCAAAGGGCAGGCGGGAAGATTACTTGACACCGGTAGAGCCAAGATTCGCGGCCGAGGTGGCTTACGCTGCTGCTGGGATGAAAAGAGAAGACGCTAACGAAATCGTGAAAAACCTAGCTTCAAAGTATGTTGATAAAATTGCAGACCCACCGATAGGCATGAAATATCAGGAATGCTGTGACACCAAGACAGGGAAACCGTCAAGAAAATGCTTAAATATATACAACGGGGTTAGGAAAGAGCTAAAAGATTTAGGCTTAGATTTAAGTAGAAATGAAAGGGAATATTAAGGAAAAGGAGGTTCATGATCTGTTTGAATATAAGAGCAAACAACAAACAATCAACATAGGAGGAGTCAAAGTAGGGGGAATCCCCGGGCAAAACCCCACAGTCTTAGTAGGAACAATTTTCTATCACGGTCACAAAATCTTTCGTGACGAGAAAACCGGAGACTTCGACCGAAAGCAAGCAGAAGAGGTAATCAATGGTCAAGAGGAGATTTCTGATAAAACCGGAAACCCTTGTATGCTAGATGTTGTGGGAGCTACGCCGGATACCATGAAAAAATTCGTCGAGTTCACGGCAAGCGTCACGGATGCTCCTATTCTGATGGACGGACCGACCCCTGACGCGAAAATAGCGGGGCTAGAGTATGCAAGTGAAGTTGGGCTAATCGACAGAGTTGTCTACAACTCGCTAATCCTAGAGTACAAACAAGAGGAAATTGAGAAAATTAAGGAAACAGGTCTGAGGAATGCTCTCCTCCTCGCTTACAACCCGAAGGAGTTCACGACGACTGGTCGAATCAAAGCTATCAAGAAGCTCCTAGAGGTAACTCGCGAAGTGGGCATCGACAGACCTTTACTCGATACGTGCGTCCTTGACATTCCAGGCCTAGGGATGGCATGCCGCGCCTCCTTTGAACTAAAGAATGAATTCGGTTTGCCCGTTGGCTGCGGAGCGCACAACGCGGTTAGCCTGTGGAAAGGTTTAAAGACAAAGTTTGGAAAACAAGCGGTGAAGCCAGCCGTTGCATCTGCATGCGTTATCGCCGCAGCGGTTGGAGCAGACTTCGTTTTGTACGGGCCAGCAGAGGACGCAGGGTATGTTTTTCCAGTTATCGCGATGACAGACGCTGCTTATGGCTATCTTCTCTTTGAAAAGAAGGTGGCACTCGATAGAAAACATCCCCTTTACCGAATAGCGTAAGTTTGCTATTGTGAGCACGTAACAGTTGCGACTGTTCTTCATGAAAGGGTGAAAAAGGATTTCTAGCCCAAGCCAATGCGCTAAAGATTCTATTTGAGCCTCTCTAAATGTTCTTTGACTGATGGAAATCTATCTAAATCTTTGTGTGGAATAACCAAGGCATAAGTAAATTCTTGGCTAAAATCAGGGTCAATTGCAAGCTCGAGATATCGAATTCTCCTCGAGAGAGTCTCAGCGGTTTCCCTTGCCTCCCTCGATATTAGAGCCATTTTGGCGCCGGTTACCGCTGTGTTGCCGACAAACTTTATCTTCTCTGTTGGCACGTCGGGCACTAGCCCGATGAACTTTGCGTTTTCAGGGTTGATGTAATTTCCAAACGCGCCTGCAATGAAAACTCGGTCGAGGTCTTCCCTCTTCGCGCTCTTCCTCTTCATCAAAATTGAGCAGCCTGTAAACATCGCGGCCTTCGCCAGCTGTATCTCATTAATGTCTTTCTGTGTAACCGTAATCTCTTTTCTAGTTGCAGTTTCCTTTTCCCATACCAGAACAAATTCTGGGACATTATTAACCGTTTTCAGTCGTGGTGTTTTTATGTTAGGGCTAAATCTTCCATGATGATTTATGATTCCTCTCTTTAACATTTCAGCTACAACATCAACCATTGCAGACCCGCACAAGCCCACTGGCTTCACATCACCTATTGTTTCGTATTCAACTTCGTATGCGTCTGTGCTGATACTTACCTTTTCGATTGCGCCGGTTACAGCTTTCATTCCATGTTTGATGTGGGCTCCCTCAAAAGCTGGACCTGAGGCACAGGAACAAGACAAAATATCTTCGGCGTTACCAACAAAAACTTCCGTGTTTGTTCCTATATCCAAAAGTAGAGAGAGTTCCTTGGACTCGTGAATCCCGCTGGACAAGACATCTCCAACAGCGTCTGCGCCGACAAAACCCGCTATGATCGGTAAAACATAAACAACACCATTTCGATGGATTTTTATGCCCAACTCTCGAGCTTTAACGCTTATTGATCTCTTCACAGCCGGCGTATATGGTGAAAGGGCTAGGTATTTTGGTTGAATAGCTAATAGAAAGTGATGCATGGCTGTGTTCCCGGCTACTGTTGCTTCATAAATGTCATCCGGATCAACATTCGCTTTGGTGCACGCTTCGTGTAGAACGTCATTTACTCCTTCAACTGCTAATTTTTGCAGCACCCTAAGCTGTTCATTACCAGCCATGGCAAACGTAATCCGCGATATAACGTCCTCACCGTGCATAATTTGTGGGTTTTCAATAGATCCTATACCCACAGTTTGACTAGTCATTAGGTCGACAACATAGCCAACTATTTTCGACGTACCAATGTCTATGGCTAACCCTAAGAGTTTATCCGAGGTGTCTCCTGCTTCAACCGCGATAATTACGCGATCGTTCCAGATTGTAACTGTGAAGTCCCAATTTGCATCGCGGAGAATATCAGGCAATTTCCTTAGAAGTTCGTAGTCAATTTCCAATTTTTCAAGGCCAAACGCATGTTCCAGATGATCGAGGAGTCTTTTGAAGTCCGGCCTAACATCAGACAGCGTGGGCTTCGGTAACAAGACGTGAAATTTCTTAACTGACGGGTTTAACGGTACGGGTCTTTCCATACCACTAATCTGGATCTTACGCGCTCCGATTCTGCTTTCCTCAGGGACCATCGCTGTAACGTTTTGCTTAAGGACTGTACAGCAAGCCAGCCTGTAACCTAAATCAATTTCCCTTGGGGATAAATGGGTCGTCTCAGCGTCCGTCACTTCACTTACGGCGTTCTTATTCTTGACGATAACCCTACATTTTCCGCAGGTTCCTTCTCCACCACATTCAGTTCTGATCCCGATGCCAGCTTCGCTTGCCGCTTGGAATATGGTGGTTCGAGGC
>JAOUMI010000044.1 GCA_029881555.1 Candidatus Bathyarchaeota archaeon
CAAGCGGGAAACGGCCTCGGCTAAGCGATCAACCGAGCCGTCCTCCCTTCCCAAACTCTCGGTTGGCTCGTCAAGGAGAAGCGTGTAGAGGCCGTGTCCTGTTCTCGACTGCATGATAAGCTGGCCGAGGCCGACGCGGTACGCAAACGCCAGAAGCGTTCTTTCTCCGCCTGAGAGATTTGAAACGTCCCGTTCAAATCCCTCCTCGCTTCTTACGAGGGGGCTGTAAGTTTCATCGATCTTGACCATTAGCGTGGGTCCCGCCTCTTCAATGAGTCCGTCCAAAACTTGCTGAACCACCCGCTGCAGGTAGGTGACGAATTCGCTTCGCAGTCTGGGTTGAATGCTTCTGTAGGCGCCTCGTATTCCCTCCATGATTTCGAGGAGTCTTTTGGTCTTCTCCATCCGTTTAACCTTTTGTTGCGCGTGGTCTAAACGCTCCTTAAGCTCGTCCATTCTCGACATCAGGTCTTTCTTTCGACTTTCCACGGTTTCGAGTCTATGCTTTACGTTGGAATACTGCGTGAAGGTCTCGTCTCGAAGCTTTCGTGCAGTTTCAAGTTCAGTGATGTCGAATTTGGTCATTTCTGAGCGTACAGTGCTAAGCTGGTCTCGAAACATCTTTTCCTGTCGTTGTTTTTCCTCAAATTCCGCTGAGAGGTTTTTAAAGGATTCGTGTTCCTCGGCAACTCGCCTATTCAGTTCCCCCATCTGGGGGGCGAGCGACTGTAGATTCAAGACGACGAAGTCGACAACGCTTCGCAGCCTTTCCAGCTCATCGAGGTTTTTCCGAAGCTCACCAAGTGTTCTTTCACCCTCAGCGTTTTCTTCGTGGAGACGCTCAAGGAGACTCTTTTTGTATTCCCCGGTGAGGTCTTGGAGGCACAGCGGGCATTTGCTTTCGGTTGTTAGGCTCGAGATGCGCCTTTGGGATGTTAGCATCTCCTTTTTCACTGCCTCTTGTTCGCCTCCGGCGCTCGTTATCTGCTTCTCCAACGCCACAAGGTACTTCCTGAGTTCCTCAGTGGTTTGATCGGTTTTCAGCTCTTCTTCCCCGAGTCTGTTTCGATGAGACTTCTCCTGAGCCTCCATGGATTTCAGTCGTTCTTTAAAGTCTCTGATCGTAAGCTTCTTTCGTTCAATTTCGTCTGCCAACCTCGCAGAAGCGTCTTCAATATTGGTGATGTTTGTCTGCAGTTGAGCTTCTCGTTTCCCCAACTCCTCGGTTTGTTTCCTCAAGTCTTCTAGGCTCTGAAGACGAGAAGTTGTTTCACGAAAAGCGGCTTCGGCGTGGGTGAACTTTTCCCTTAGGTCTCCAAGTTCGACTTCTGTTAGCGAAAACTCTTCAACCGATTTGTTGTAGTCAGCCTGAAGCTTTTCCATCCCTACCACATCGAAATCGCGTTCGTAGGCTTTCTTTTCACCTTCATATTCCCTTTGAAACCCGGCTAAATTGCTCCACGCCGCCTCGTAGTCGGAAAGTCTGAAAAGTTGATCCAGCCTCTTCTGGCGCTCTCGGGGGGTCGCGTTAAGCAGTTCCTTTAACCGTTCTTGCCTCATCCATACGACTTCTCGGAATAGTTCCTTGTCTAGGCCAGTTATCGCCTCGAACTGTTCAGCGACCGCCTCGCCCTTTACGCTGGCGATTAGCTTATCTTCCTCAAAGAGTTTGAGTTGCTCCTTATCCTGGCTGATGCCTCCTCCTTTTCTTCGCAGGACCCTACGGAGCGTGTAGGTTTTTCCGCCGTGAACAAACTTCACAGTAACCTTGCCGCTGTCCTCCCCATCCCGAAGGAGGTAATTGTAGCTTCTGCCAAGCGGGTCTCCGAAGAGGGCGAAGTCGATGGCGTAGAGGATGCTGGACTTCCCACACCCTAAGCCGCCTACGAGGCAGTTGAAGCCTCTGGCAAAAGGAACTGCTGTTTTGACATGGGATCGAATGTTTTCTAGTTGCACAGCCTCAATTCTCACCTGAAAACTCCTCCAGCGCTTCCTTTACCTTAGTCTCTTCCTTTCTCACCAAAGGCTCGATAAGGTCCACGGCGAGTCGGGCGACCTTTTCCGATTCCTCCCGAGCGTATCGCTCCAAGAAAATTTCAAGAAAGTACTCGAAAGCCTTTGTCTTGAGGTCTTTAAGTTCGCCCTCAAATATGGAGCGGATAACCTCTTCGGGAACATTGGTTTGTGTCAGTTGAAGAAGCGGACGCACAAGGAGCGCCTTCTCCGCGGCACTTCTGACTCTTGCGAGGTCAACCTCCCAACGCCCAGCTTCTGCAGGCAACACTCCCCGCAGCACGGGAATTATCACTGCTCCGGCTTCGTCAGCTTCCCTCACGAGTTGCGCCGCCTTCTCCGTGATCTTTGAGGGAGTCGAGCCGCTGTATTCGTGGTCTAGAATGATGAAGCGGCGGGGGGTTTCGAGTTTGATGCGGTGGAGCTTGGGAGCGCCTTTCTCATTGACTTCCACATGATAGAAGCCCTTCTCAACCTTGGCGTCCTCGTAGCTCACGGTTTCGGGGCACCCGCTGTAGACGAGGAGCCCCTTCTTGAATGGACCCGTGCTCGGGACGTGAATGTGACCACCCGCGTAATAGTTGAAACCTTCAGGGAGGAGTTCGGGTCGAGCCTCTGCCTCCATTTGAGGATGACTCACGCTTGGAATGTCCAAGGCCATGTGAAAAACAAAGATGTTGAAGAGGGAAGAGTCGGGTGTTGGCTTGTTTTCCTCCAAAAAAATAGGCAGCTGCTCCTCAGTTCTTTGCTTGGTTCGAAAGTTGGGAACTCCGTAAACATAACAGCTCTCGTTTCGCCAACAAGCTCCTTCATGGCGGGGCAGATGATGAATCAGGCCGGCGCTGTCAAGCGGGGTAAGAATGGTGCCCGTGATCAAGTTGGGCGCAGAGTCGTGGGAACCGTCCACGGTCAGCACGGGTATCCCGGCGTCTCTAAGCCGTCTGAAATTGGTTATAGCGTTTTCTAGGGTGGTGTTGGATGGACGGGCGTGCTGAAAAAGGTCTCCCGCGATAATCATGAACCCCGGCTTCAGCTCAACGGTTTTGTCCACCACCTCTCGAAACGCTGCGTTGAAGTCTTCACGTCGAGCATCTGAATTGTACTGCGCGTAGCCCAAGTGCAGGTCAGCCACATGGACGAAACTGAAAGGTTTCACTGATGTCTCCTCCGCTCTTATCACTCTCTGACTTTTCAAACTTTAGTGTGTCGAGTGCTTTTTAAAATTGAGTGTAGAAGAGATTGGCCTTAAAGTAGTTAAAGCCGAAATCTTAGAAAAGTTTCTTGTAGATCTCTTGGAAAGAGAAAGAATCTAATCTTGAACTTCGAAAAACAGGAAGCGTTTCTGGACGCGATTGAGGACCCTCGTCGATTAAGGATTTTGTTAGCATTATAGAAATCTAATGAAGAGTTGACGGTACACAACTCTATCCAAAAATGGTATTTTGGAGACAAAACTTGGAGCATGCCTATTTCAATCGTTGCGCGTATCAAAGAATTTAAATTCAAGAATAAAATACGCATCTTACTCTACGGGATGCATATGAAAATCTTGATTGTGGGGATCGGAGTTCAAGGGTCGGTGATTGCCACAGAGATGGTTAAGAGTCCGGAAGTGTCCGAGGTTAGACTTTCCGATATAGATTTAGGAAAAGCTGAACGACTGGCAGACAGATTGAAGAGCGAAAAAGTGTGCACCTACCGTGTTGATGCAAACAAGCCTGACGATCTACTGAAGGCTGCTAAAGGAATGAATGTAGTGATAAATGCAACTGTACCGATATTTAACTTGAAGATAATGAACGCGGCTCTAAGGAGCGGAGCATGTTACCAAGACCTCGCTTTGGGAAGCCCCCCTCCCTTCGAGGAAGCTCTTTCAAACGAACTAGAGCTCAGTTACAAATTCAAAGATGCTGGGCTAACTGCTCTAATAAACACCGGAACTTCGCCAGGAATAACGAATGCTGTTGCAAAGTATGCTGCTGATAGGCTTGACCAAGTAGATGAAATACGGATGAGATGGTTCGGCAGTACGGAAAGCAAGGAATACATTTCACTGTGGTCTCCAGAAACTATGTGGCTCGACATGGAACTAAAACCAATAGTGTATGAAAATGGAGAACTTAAAAAAGTCCCTCCCTTCAGCGGAGAGGAAGTGTATAAGTTTCCCGACCCAGTTGGTTTACAAACAGTCGTTCATCATCACCATGAAGACGTTTTAACGCTTTCACGCTTCATCAAGGGCGTAAAGTATGTGGATTTTAAGGCTGGGGGTCTTCACAATGTGGTAGCTAAAGCTGTGATTCAGCTTGGACTGTTAAGTGATAAACCTATAGAAATTAATGGTGTCGAAGTGGCTCCTGTAAAGGTCCTCATCTCTTTGACTCCTCCTACTCCATCAATGGAAGAGATTGAAAAGAAAATCAAAGCAGGCATTTTGGTTGATGAACAAGAATATTTTGTACAGGAAGTTATTGGACATAGAGAAGGTAAAGAAGCGCGTTTCATCTTTCACTGGTCTAGCAACCTCCATGAAGCGCAGAGAAGAATACCTGGCGCAACTGCCTTGTCCTATATGACGGGCATTCCAGCCGCAATTTTTGCCAAGATGATTGGCAGAGGGGAGATAAAAGCCACAGGGGTTATTCCCCCCGAATGTCTGGAGTCAGAAGCGATAAAAGCATTCTTTGCAGAACTAGCTGAAAAAGGTATAGTAATACATGAAAGAGTCGAAACGCGCTTAGCTTGAAAGTTCGATAAGTTGAGTTTTCAGCGAGCATTAAGCTCACTGCGCGCGCAGGGGAAGAAAAAGAAGCCTTTAGCTTTTCAATAGTTTCTACTGTGTAACAGAGTGATACCAGTTGATCATGTATTCCGGAAGCTTCAGCCCTCTTTCACTCAATCTCTCAGTCAGTTTAACTGGCAAAGGGCTCAAAACGTATGCTGCCCTCATGTAAAACCTTCTAGGCTGGCCTAGCTTGACTGTTTCTTCCAAGGTTATTTGCAAGTCTGACTTTTCGGCTAAAGTTGACTTTTTTGTTCCCGTGATTGACAGGACAATTCCGTTCAGCTTTTTGAAGGTTTCACACCAGTTAATGACAGGCCTAGTTTCTCCAGAAAACGACACCAATATCTCAAGGTCTCCAGCTCTAGGATGCGGAGTGTTCACGCCTCTAGCCGTGTAAACGTTGTCTCCCAAGAAACCCTTAATGTGAAAAAGTCTTATGCCAGCCATCTTAACGATTTCGTTTGCCGTACCCTTCCCGCCTAGAAACACGTTAGTCCGTCTTTCCAGCATATCAATTAGGTGCCTGTAGGTTTCCGACTCTACATTCGAATCAATTATGGGTCCTAGCTTGGCGAATTCTTCCTCGCAGAGTTGAAACATCCCGTCTACCTGCAGGTTTCGGGAGATCGCTTCGGTCATCATGCATAGAAGGAGCAGGCTTCCTAGCTCGAACATGTCGCCCATGATGCCTATCTCGCTGTATTCAAGGGAGGGCTTCGATTTTCCTCGCCCTTTCAGTTCAACTACATGTCCGTTTTCGCGGACTATCTTGGCCAGCGGAGTGTTCACGTTAGAGGTCACGAGGCCCATGGAAAACCTTGACGTTTTTTTGTCTTCTATGTATCTTGCCAAATCTTCCGCCATCGCTTTAGGATCTTCAGAAACACCGCTTCCAGAGTTGAT
>JAOUMI010000045.1 GCA_029881555.1 Candidatus Bathyarchaeota archaeon
CTAAACCTCGTCTCGAAACAACAGAAACCCTCTTTCCAACGAGTTCCTCCAGTTTCTGAATGGATAGTCCGGGCATCAAACTTGTGTAAAGCTCTGCGAAAACCGCGTCAGCTTCCCTTATCTCCTCTAACCCGCGAAGTGACACGTCTCTTTCATCGTACAAGCCTAAACCCACGAAGAGTAGTTCGCCCAAGTGCTCAACCCCAACTGTTAACTATATCAGTCGGCAGGAAAATATTAGGATAGTCATATGTGAGCTGGGCTGTGCTGAAACAGAGACGACGAAGCCTTCGACAGAGGTTCCAACACTAAATGGACACCACTGTTGGAGTGGAACGGGCTGGTTCAGAGAAGAAAGGGTTATTAGAGATTTTTGAAATACGCTTTATCGGCGGCTTAGGGCCCGTAGCTCAGCAAGGTAGAGCGGCGGACCGCAGATACGGGGCTGAGGCTCTTAACCCGTAGGTCTGGGGTTCAATTCCCCACGGGCCCGCCACATCCAGAAAGTAAACCTTAAAAGCTACGTTTTGTGAGTTAAGTTCTCTCTCGAGGCTAAAGGTGAAGCCTGTGTCCAGCAAGAAATGGAAGATAGACAAAGAGAAGCTGAAGCCCGTTCACGAGCGTAAAAAAATACGGGGACTCATCATAAAAGAGCTGAGAACTCGGGGGGCTTCAACCATCCAAGAGCTTTCAAAGGCAACGGGACTGGAAACACACAAGCTTGTTATGCACATGATTGCCCTAAGACAGTTTGGACAAGTCAGCATCGTTGGAGAGAAAGACGACCAGCTGATATACGATTTGTCTGACCAACAGAAATAACCTTATTACCGCCACTTCCAGTTCTAACACTTTATAGAGAATTCTGAAACTCACAAAACGGTTAAGAAGGATATTCCACCGTGACCATCATAGAAGGAGACCAAAGGTGTCCGAGTCTCCATGTTTAAAGGTTCCCAAGGCTTTGGGTCAGAAGGCTATAACCCTTGTTAAAAGGCTTAACCTTCTCAACCGAGAGCTGAAAGTCAAGCGGGTAGAAGACCATCTGTACATTCCGTTAACCAGCGAACCCCTTCCCGCTCACATCGAAGAGCTTGAGAAGAGCCTCCCAGAATTCGAGGTCTCTGCATCCAGTTTTCCCGAACGCGCTAAACGCCCCCTCAAGCTCGCTGACTTGCTGGAAGACAGGTTGCCCCCTCACCTCCTAACAAGTCTCCCGCGAGCGATCGATTTTGTCGGAGAAATCGCCGTTGCTGAGATCCCTCCGGAGTTAGAGAATCATAAAAGGCTTATCGGAGAGGCTATACTGACGACGCACAAACGAGTGCATACTGTTTTGGCGAAGTCCGGGGCTGTCGGGGGCAAGTATCGCCTGAGAGAGTTCGAGGTGATAGCTGGTGTGGACAAAACCGAGACGGTTCACCGGGAGCACGGCTGCGCGTATCATGTGGATCTATCTAAAGTCTACTTCTCACCTAGGCTCTCCCACGAGCACGATCGAGTTGCATCGAAGGTTAGGGAAAACGAAACCGTGGTGGACATGTTCGCTGGAGTCGGACCCTTCTCCATCCTTACTGCGAAGAAGCGTAGAAACGTGCGGGTGTACGCAATCGACGTGAATCCGGACGCGGTACACTATCTGAAAACGAACATCAATGTGAATCGAGTGGAGAAGAAGGTTGTGCCGATTCTTGGTGACGCCAGGCAAGTCGTTGAGGAGAAGCTGACAGGAGTTGCAGATCGAGTCATCATGAACTTGCCCGAAAATGCACTAGAATACGTTAATGTGGCTTGTGAAGCCATCAAGGCGGAAGGCGGTATTATGCATTATTACGAGTTCACAAATGCACCCGAGCCCTTAGAAACCGCGAAGAATCAGTTAATCGAAGCTGTGAAACAAACTGGTCGCAATATCAAGGAGATTCTGTTGGCGAGAACTGTTCGAGTGACCGCGCCCTACACTTGGCAAGTGGCTGTAGACGCCGAGGTTCAATAGTTCTCCACCGCTAACGTTATTTTGATCTTTTGAAGGGGATTACACATCTTCTCAACAAGTTTTCTTGAGAGGTCGCTGGCAGCCTTGTCCGCCCTCACCGCTGCTGTTCGACCACAAACGTACCCGCTCTTCCTCACCACCAAATCCGTGGGGTGAGTGAACGACAGTTGAGGGCTTCCCCTTGCTCTAACGACTTCCTTTACCTCGCCAGCTTCAATTGTTATTGTTATTCTTGCTCTCTTCTTTTTGGCAGCTTCCTTAAACCTCGGATTGAAATCCGCCGCACCCTTCGTCGCACCCACGGCAATGACACAGTCGCCACGCTTCGTGAGCGTTGTTTCCTTTGTAGTCTCAAAGGTTGTCTTATGAGTGGATTGAACGTTCTCATGTCCGCGCGCAATAACAACTTCAGTTATTTTCACGGTTATCTCCCATGTCTTATTGACTTCGTGTTTGTTTCAAAGGCTTTTCTAAAATGATGGGATGTTAGTTCATGTTAAAATTTATTCAAGAACCTCTATGGAGTCTACCTTTCCATCCCCGTCCAAGTCAAACCCCTGAATCACAGTCGCAAACTTTCCCTCGTCAACAAATTTCCTTAAAGCTTCCCTCCAGAACTTAGCCAAAGCTATCACACAAGCCTTAGTTCCAACAGCCTTGTTACCAGCAAGAATAATGATCCGTTTCTCCTTGTCCCAAGGATTAACTATCCTCGCTATCACCCCAATAACGTCACTGGTGTAAACATTCCCGGTTTTTTCAGAAACCAAACCGCCTAGAAGAAACCCGTGCTCAGAGGGCATCATGTTAAACCGAATCGGCAGAAACTCGTTAACCTCCTGAGTGAGCAGATTTGTTCCGGGACCACCCACGAGAATCAGATTATTGTCTTCTTCCTTCTCCGCCTTCACATCCACATCCAGCTTCACCGTGAAATCCTCTGGCAACTCCACAAACTGACCGAGGAAGAGAGCCAAGTAAGAAGCGTAGTGACCGTCCCTCGCCCTAGCCTTAAAGGGACCGTGAGGGTCAGGACTGCCAACAACGATCTTTCCATCGAAGTTACCATCTTTTAAGAACGGACTAAGGAACCGTCTCATTTTTTCGTCAATGCTGGGAATCGAGATCGTTTTAACCCTTCGATAGCCAAAGGGAAGCTCAACCCCAAAGGCAGGGAATGAGGTTTTGTAATACTTTGCGGTGGCTCCCTTCTTTCTCTCCTCCCTAACAACCTTTACTACGCCGGCCTTCGCGAGCTTCCTGATGTGATAGTAAACGTTCTGCTCATGTACCTTCAGCTTCTTAGCGATCTCTAAGGGGTACATTTCCTTATCGCCGAGAAGCTCAAGAATTCTCCAACTAAGCTTATTTAGAACAGCTCTAAGCCTCTCGGGTTCGTCGAAAACGGCGACTTCCTTAACCTCACGTTGCCCCTTTTCACCCTTGAGCAGAAGTCTTTTCTTCATGTTCTCCTAAACTGGAACATTTCCTTTATAAACATTTTTTTAATGGTGCACCCTCAAAGCTTTGCTCCGTGTTTGAATTAGAGAAATTATTTGTGCACGCTATGTGGGCAGCCTCAGCCTCGCCATGAACGAGCGTGTACATTCTTGGCTTAGCTGACAATTAAGGGCTCTGGGGCTCTATTTCAGTTCGAACTTAGCATATTGTCCAACGCAGGGGTTTCCACGGCAAGCCCATATGGCGCGATGGGTGAGGTCAATGATTTCTGAGAAGACTGTTTTAGATCGGTCTTTTGGCGGAAGTCTCTCATCTATGTGTCTGCAGATTGACCATGGGTGGTTCACGTGGTCAGCCATAATTTTTTTGAATGTTTCCACCGTTATCTTGCCCAATTCTTTCTCGATTAGTCTTAGTCCTCTGTTGTATCGGATGATGGAGTCTGCCCTCAAGGGTGTTTTGTCATGTTTGGCTTGGAACACTGCTTCATATTTTGCCATTTTTGGGGACAAGTAATGGTTTGTATGCACTAGATAGCCTTCCTCAGCGTACAGGGCGTCGAAATCTGTTCCAGAGCCTTCCATGCTGTAGATTTCTCCGTTTTCGTCGCAGATTATATTGTTGTAGCTGGAGGCTCGGTTCTCAGGAATCGCCGCTTTCATGGCATCTCCAATAGTCTTGGAGGCGAGAACCTTGCGAACGGCGAAGTCTTGCGGGATTCCTATTCGGGTGTCATTTTGAGTAAGCGCATTTCCGGATAGGCTGATTCCAGCGGCGTTAACACCACTGTTGACCCATAGTCCACCATAGGACAATGCGATGAAGCCTGGTTCATCGTCTGGTTTTATTCGAACTACAATCACGTGTTTTTCGCCTTCGAGCTCCACATCTTCGTTATGAACCGCGTATACGGTTCCGTCTGCGGTTACGTCGCCGTTAACCGCGATGTCTGTGCATCTTCTGGCGCCTTGTATGGGCTCTGAGCAGAACCAAGAGAAGGCTTCTTCGAATTTGAATCCTACGGCGTCGGCGTATCCTCGGATTTCATCAAGGAACTGGGGAAAAAACTCTTCTGCGTAGGGCAAATATTTCTTTGAATGGGATATTGCCTTCTCCAAATTAATGTTGGAGGCTTTCAATGATTCTCGGTTTTCTTTTATCATGCTTATTGCCATATCCTTGCATTTCGTTCCCAACTGGTATCCAACTTCGTAGTGTGAGCCCTTTGCGTCAACAATTTTTAGGGCACTCGTTTTCTCAGTCAAGGTTAAACCTCCTTTTGAAGCGTAACTAACTTACATGAATTTTGGCTTTAACCGTTTCGACGAGAAACCATTGTAAACATTTTTTTAACGGTTGTCACCCACATTTCTCACCCACAGCCCAGAAAGACCTTAGAAGCCCTACAATTTTCGTTTTAAAATTAAAACCTTTTTCCTAAAAAACCTTATAGAAGCGTTTTTTCTCTGGATATACCTTGTTTCAAGGGATTTGGTTCAACCACTAGCTAGCGAGACGTCAGTGATGTGTGGAATATTCGGTTGCATCCTTAAAAACGGAGATGTGGCACCTGTTATCCACGCCGCCCTAAAGCGGCTGGAGTACCGAGGCTACGACTCAGTGGGGGAGGCAACCGTCCATGAGAACAAGCTGTTCATTAAGAAGGATCAGGGAAAAATCGATGATGTCCACGCAAGGCACAACCTAGATGATGTTCCCGGTCGCGTAGGGATTGGTCACACAAGATGGGCGACCCATGGAGCTCCTTATCAAACGAACGCTCATCCTCATGTTGACTGTGCTGGACAGGTAGCCGTCGTCCACAACGGGGTCATCGAAAACTTCGCGCAGCTTAGGAGAGAGCTGGAAGAACTCGGGCATGTCTTTACGTCTAAAACTGATAGCGAGGTTATTCCTCATCTTGTTGAGGAGAGGTTGAAGGGTGGACTAACTTTTTTGGAGGCGTTTCGTGAGGCTGTGAATCGGCTGGAGGGTTCGTATGCAATTGCTGTTGTTTCGGTTAAGGAGCCCGATAAGATTTTTTGCGCGCGAAAAGAGAGTCCTCTTGTGGTTGGGGTGGGTGAGGATGCTGTTTACTGTGCTTCTGACATGACTGCTTTCCTTTCGTTGA
>JAOUMI010000046.1 GCA_029881555.1 Candidatus Bathyarchaeota archaeon
ACAGTGAGCGTGTCACGCGTGTAAAACCTTCTGGGCAGAGCTTTCATTTTTATTCCCAGGTTGGGAGGTAGGTTAACTTGCTTAAAGTTAAGACCATAAATATGGGAAGTCTACGTATTTAATTAATTGGAGACGAGAAGAATGCCGGTTGTAAGAGTTGATATGTGGAAGGGCAGAACCGAGGAAGAGAAAGAAAAGCTGATAAAAGGCATCACAAGGGCATTTGTTGAAATTGGAATGAAGGCTGAATGGGTAACCGTGATTCTTGATGAAATACCTAAGAACAATTGTGGTATAGGTGGAAAAAAAGCATAAAAGATGAAATATTAGCAGGACAAAGAAGCTTTCTCAGCCCGCAAATGTAACAAGTCTTGTGGAAAGGTTTAAGTCGAGTTTTAGTGTTTGATGAAAGGGTACTTTGAAAACCAAAGGATGGTGTAAGATGCGCAAGACCTTGATGGATATGCCGCCATTCTACGCCATGGAGGTGATGGAACGAGCTCAGGAACTCGAGCGCCAAGGACGGTCGATCATTCACTTGGAAGTAGGGGAACCCGATTTTCCCACTCCGAGCTGCATCACGGAGGCTGCGATTAAGGCGATACGCGATGGAAAGACCCGTTATACGTCAAGCGTCGGGCTTCTGGAGTTGAGAGAAGCCATCGCTGAACACTTTCTTGAAAAGTACGGCGTCTCCGTTTCCCCTGACCAAGTGATTGTTACGAACGGGTCTTCGCCGGGCCTACTGATCACGTTTTCCGCCCTGCTAGAGGAAGGGGACGAAGTCATAATTTCGAACCCCCACTACCCGTGTTATCCCAACTTCGTTAAGTTCTTGGATTGCACCCCGACATTTGTAAAGGTCAGCGAACATGACGGCTTCCAGTACGACCCAGAATACATAAAGGAAAAAATCGGCTCCAAGACTAAGGCGATCATGATCAACTCGCCTGGGAATCCGACTGGACAAGTCATTGACGCTGACGCTCTAAGCCGAATCGCGACGCTTGGTCCCACTGTGGTTTCAGATGAAATATACCACGGACTCGTGTACGAGGGAAAGGAGCATTCCATCCTAGAATTCACGGAAAACGCATTTGTAGTAAACGGGTTTTCAAAACAGTTCGCCATGACAGGGTGGCGCCTCGGATACGTCATAGCCCCAAAAAGATTCGTACGTCCCCTACAAAAGCTGGTGCAGAACTTCTTCATCTCCGCAAACACCATAAGCCAGTGGGCCGGCATCTCCGCCCTAAAGGAATCGGCATCCGACGTTCAGCGTATGGTCAACATCTTTAATAAGAGGCGTAAGCTGATGATTCAACGCCTTAGGAAAGTCGGGTTCGGCGTAGCGGCGGAGCCCTCCGGGGCGTTCTACGTCCTCGCCAACGCCAAAAGGTTCACCAACGATTCGCTGAAGTTCTCCTCCGAGTTATTGGATAAGACAAGCGTTGGAACCGCTCCTGGAATCGATTTTGGGCGCAACGCGGAAGGATATATACGGTTTTCTTACGCTAACTCGATTGAAAACATTTCTAATGGAATGAACAGAATCGAGCAGTACCTTAGGATTAATGCTGAAAATCGCCAAGAAACATGAGCATGTCCTATGCCTTGAACCACTTGAAGATTAGATACCGTATCTGTTCCGTTTCTAGGCCAGGTATGGCTATTATGAACCGTTTCCTCACAGTGGTGGCGAGTCGCCCGGCCTTTACGAGCTCGGTGGCTGTAACCTCATCCTTCGTCTTCTTCACTGAGACCATGTAGGGGGCGTGGTCCACACCCGGCCCATGCTTGTACACGGCGAAGTCGCACCCATACTTTATGCCCGGAGTGACGATGAGTTTCTGATCACGCAGGTCTCGGTACACCACGTATTTGAGGTCAAATTCTTCGTACAGTCTTTTTGCTCTTCTCCTCAGCTTTGAAAAGCCGACTTTGGCCTTTCCGGGTCCCTCCTCCACGGTGATCATTCCTCTCTCCACAAGGTAGAGACCCTCCATGAGGTCCAGGATAAGGGGGACATCGAACTCCTCTGTCTTGGGTTTGGGGATGCCCATGGGCTTTCCGTAATACCCAAGCTTGTAGAGTTCCGACCCCTTAACCGGGTTCCAAACAACCAAAAAGTTTTCGATAAACTCTGTCTCAATCTTCTCGAGCATTTGCCGTCTCCCTTACATGGCAAACGCCAATATGCGAGCAGCGTCAGAGGCGTCTTCAGCCTTGTCCGCGGCGTCTTCCAGAAGCGCGATCACGTCCCTCAAGAGAAGCAACGTGGGGACTTCTATGTGGCTTTTAAGGATTTTCATTTCCAGCTCCCGATAGAGATCGTCCACGATTCGTTCAGCAACCTCCACCTCTCTGGCTTTCTCCAGCGTCTTCGAGGGTCCATAATTCAGCGTCATGGCGGTTTCTCGAAGCCTTGAGACGGTTTCAAACACAGCCTCCGAAAACTTCATCAAATCATTTTTGACGTCCGGAGAAACCTTCCACTTTCTGTCCATGATCTCTAGTAGCCGAAACGCTATGCCTTCGCAGAAGTCTGCGATCTCGCTCGTTAGGTTGGTGAAGCGGAGAAAGTCCTCTCGACTTATCAAAATGGCTCCTATTTCAGCGAGCTCCTGCGCAACCCCGCGTCTCGCCGCGTCTACGGTGTCGCTTAACTCTTTGATCTCGGTGAGCAAGTGTTGAGCCGACTTTTTGTCTTCCCTCACGAAGCTGTCCATCATCTGCGGGACCTTGCGGGTGGTCTCCAACACCTTTCTCAGGTGGTCTTGACAAACGCTGAGGGCTCTCCTTTTCACCCGCTGCTCGGTCTCCATCGGAAAAACCATAGGTTCCGCCTCTCGAAAGTAATCGTTGACATCAGATATAGTACGTGTAACGAGCTTAAAAAAGATAGCGAAGAAACCTGAAGGCTCCTTGTGGTAGTGATCACCTGCTAACTCTCGACCGGTTGCCCCAGCTCTTTAAACTCTATTTTGAGGCGGAAGTAGGCATTAAGAAGCTCAGGAAGTTCGTCGATCTTGTTTCTAACCTGCCTCCACGTGTCGCGGTCCCGCACAGTCACCGTGTCGTCTTTAAGCGTTTGGTAGTCGACTGTAACTCCCAGCGGAGTGCCTACCTCGTCCGCTCGCGCGTATCTTCTCCCAATAGATCCCGACTCGTCGTATTCCACCGTGAAGCCCGAGTCAATTAGCAATCGGTACACCTGCCTCGCCTTTTCCGGCAACCCGTCTTTGCTCACCAATGGAAAAACACTAGCTCCCACGGGTGCGAGGTCGCGTGGAAGGCTCAGCAACGTTCGACCTTCTTTCCTTTTGTAGGCGTATTCCAGAGTCACGTAAAAAAGTCGATCTGAACCGAAACTTGGTTCCACCACGTGTGGGATGAACCGCTTGCCTTTTTCTTTCACCGTTTTATGGGTGATTTCGACGTGTTCTGGCAGGATTTTGAAAGACTTAATGATGTGGAAGCCTTGTTTCTTAAAGGAAGCTTCCAACTCACTCGGGTCTAGGGTGGAGAGGAGTTTGACAACCCTTGATGTGTCCTCCTTGAAGGCTGGACCGATTTTTGACGTTAGGGGTTTGATGCTTATCTCCTCTTTTATGATAGGCTTCTTGTGTTTTTTGAACGCGGTCATGTCGACACCGCTGAACTCCATGTGGCACCTTAGATCGTAATCCGTCCGGTAGTTATGGCCTGAGACCTCCACCCAACCCCACCTTTCCAAGTAGACTTGCTGGTCGTATCCCTGCACAGAATAGTGGGCTCTCTCCCAATCTAGCTTCTCGATGAAGCGTTGCTTTTCCTCCGGCACTCCTAACTCGGCTAGAAAACGCTTGGACAACGCCATGAAGAACGCCTGCCACTCCGTCCTTATTAGCCCCTTACTCAAGGCTTCCTTAACCGTGACCTCGATGGTTTCATCTACATCCTTCAACACCCTTTCCGCTGGTAGCAGTCTCAGAGTTTCGTTCTCCACCTCCCTCAGCATTATGCACTGCGGCTTCTCAGGATCAAAGAAGAATTCGAGGTCCATGATGGTGAACTCTCTTAATCTTATTGGACCCTGCCTCGGCGAGATTTCGTTTCTAAGTGCGTGACCGATAATAGCAACTCCGAATGGAAGTTTTTCTCGTGTGTATTCATAGATGCGTTTGTATTCAACGAAAATTCCCTGAGCCGCCTCGGGACGACCGTAGCCGATGGATTCAGAATATGGTCCGATGGTGGTTTTGAACATGGTTAAGAAGCGTTTGGGTTCGCCGAAGTTTCCGTCACACTCGGGACAGTGAATCTCCCGTTTGTTTATTTCACTCATTAACTCTTGGAGGCTGAGTTTTTCAGTGTCCGTCTCGCTCATCCCTGCGAACTCCACAAGCAGGTGGTCGGCTCGAAACTTTCTTTTACACGCTTTGCACTCTACCATGGGTTCCTGAAAGGCTTCCACGTGGCCTGAGGCTT
This sequence comes from Candidatus Bathyarchaeota archaeon, assembly GCA_029881555.1. Lineage (GTDB taxonomy): Archaea > Thermoproteota > Bathyarchaeia > Bathyarchaeales > Bathyarchaeaceae. The sequence goes on from JAOUMI010000046.1 coordinate 4,471, forward strand.
CAAACACCTTCCCGGGCATAATCACCGATGTCTCTATCTCGAATAGTCCGAGTCTGCGAATAAAGAAGTCTCGGAGTCTGCCTTCAATCTTCCTTTTCAATGTTGAGCCTAACGGACCAAGGGTTACAAAGCCGCTTACGCCACCGTAAATTTCAAAGGATGGCCAAAAGTAGCCTCTGCGTTTTGCCATTTCGCTTATGATCTCAAACTTGTCTGTGGACCGCATAAGCCTTTCGACTCCACGTTCTTGTGATGTTTACAGAACCCTTAAGACGTTGCTGGATAATAAAGCAAACGTTGTCCTGAACATCCAGCCAGGCCCTCTCGCTCATAGAAGCTTTCTCCATCAAACTTTACCAGCCTTAACCTTCATTCTGGTAAGTTCAAAAGCTCCATGTCAATGTTGCCGCCCGAGATCACCACAACAACCTTCTCGCCTCGCTTAAACCGTATCTTTCCTTGCAGAATGGCCGCTGGTCCCACTACGCCAGATCCTTCCACAACTTGACGTTCATTCTTAAGGACCCAAAGCAGTGCGCTTTTCAACTGTTTTTCTTCTGCCAAGACGATTTCATCGACGTGTTTCAAGACAAGGTCTAAGGTCATCTGGGAGATTCCTCCTGCAAGCCCGTCTGCTATGGTAGGCGGAACAGGGACATCAACGATTTTCTTAGCCTTAAAGCATTCATACATGGTGTAGGCAGCGTTTGACTGGGCGCCCACAACTCTTATTTTCGGGTTAACGGTCTTGGCCCAAAGGGCTATACCGGAGATTAGACCACCGCCACCTATAGGAACTATTATTGTGTCCGTGTCAGGCATTTCTTCCAAGATCTCGCAGCCGATTGTTCCCTGGCCAGCTATAACCTTGTAGTCCTCGAAGGCGGGGATGTAAGTTGCCCCAGTTTTTGAAATCATCTTCTTGCAGTAGATTAAGGACTCGTCGTAGTTCGCTCCTTTGAGCACCACTTCCGCTTTGAGACCTCTACACCGTTCCACCTTTATCTTAGGTGCGTTCTCAGGTACGACGACAGTCGCCTTGATGTTCATCATTTTGGCT
>JAOUMI010000047.1 GCA_029881555.1 Candidatus Bathyarchaeota archaeon
GTTGCGCTACCACCAGAACCGACGGGCAACAGCGACAGTGGCCTTAGCCTCAGGCTTCACGGTCAGGGTGGGCCTAGCGGATGTCGAGGACAGCGGCAAGATCCGAGGATTTGTGGAAAAGCCAACATTGGAAAAACCAGTAAGCATAGGAATACTGGTTTTTAAGGGAGAAACCCTTAAGGAAGTGGATCGATTGAAAATGAGCCAGCGTGGACTGGATCTGATGGGAAACGTGATTCCACGCCTCATTAAAGCAGGCAGGCCGGTCTACGGCTACCTAACGGACGCGTTTTGGTACGATGTCGGAAGCACCGAAGCTTACGAGAAACTGAACCACAAGCTTGTTGATAAAATGTTTTCTCATCTGTTCCAGTAAAAACTTGGTGGCCGCTGGGTGATAGAAACCGAAGGCTTTCACGTGGAAGGAATTATAAATCTAAAAAGCTTCTGAATACCATAGCTCTCCTAAAAGGAAAGCAGTTTGAAAAGTTGCTCTCTTCATCATGTTGGATGATAACCATGTCAAGTTCAAGTCTAACTCTTCCCTACGTTGTTGAAGACGAGGGTAGAAGGAAACCCTTCACACGAGACATGGAATCCGTGGCTGTTCTCTGTCTAGCAGAGGCAAAACGGAAAAAGCCTGGAATCTTAGGGGCTCCGCCTGAGAAAATTTCGTTTATCTCCAAGCTACACTATCCTCTGTGGGCGATTCCTTGGAACGAAGAGTGCATAATTGTAGATGGGCTGAAAATACTTTCTCACACAATCGAGTACATGAAGCCTCCGAACGTAAATCTCTTTGTTGAAAACCTCAAGAGAAACGCAACGGCTCGAGAGCTTTTTCGAAGCGCCTTGAAGAGCCACACCAAAACCTTTGAGGATTTCGCTGAAACCACTCGTGTTTCCATGAACTCCATCGTAGCAAACAAGGAGATTCTGTCCACAATCTCACGGTACGTCGAACATGGACTCGCCCTGAAAAAAGGGGCAACAGAACCTGTCACATCGATCCCGCTGAAACTCGATGAGGAGGGGGCGATGGAAAAGGCTGGAAACCTGTTTAACCGCTGGAGGCTGATTCAGTCGGAGATAGAGGGTTTACGGTACGCCATCAACGTTCTGGATGAAGAAACCAAACTTCACAACCAGAAGATCGTTGGTGAAATTGAACAGATACAGGAAACGTTTGAAGACAAGATTTCTCGCGCCAAATCTGAGGTGGAGGAAAACGTAGAACAACTTACGACGGAGCGAGATGTCAAGATCAAGAGAATATTCACGGTCTCTGAGAAGGAACTGAAAGCTGCGCTTAAAGAGAGGGCTGGAGATGAGCAAAAACTGGAGAAGCTGGAGAGAGACAAACGCGTTTATCAGAAAAGAAAACAGATCCGCAAAAGCAAAGGCGACGAAACAGGTGTAACCTACTGGGATCATAAGACAAAAGTGTGCAAAAACAAGATTTCCGAAGTTAAAGGAAAAATCAAAGTTCTCTCACGATTTATCGAACGCACCCGCAAACAAGGCGAACTCGGCATAAAAAAATTGAACGAGAGCTATCAGGGAATGATTGTTCGGGAAAGAAAGAAAATATCGGATTTAGAAACCCTGCGAGACTCCCAGATTGAGACGGCTAAAAAAGAAGTCGGAGAGTTAGTGTCAGAGGCTTCGTCAATAACAAACCTAATCGAACAACTCATAGAGCAGAAGAAACTGCAAGCATCTCAGCTCAAGGAGATAACGATTCCGTGGGGGCCAGAGGGCGTTACTTTGATCAACATGCCGTTCTACGTGTTTCGATACGAAACCAAGGAAAAGTCCCGATATCATATGCATCCGCCCGTGGTCGCTATGGGCTACGAGGGCATCATAAGAAGGATTCAGAAGACAATTTGGAGCTTTAGCCTCGAATCCCGTATCAAACTCCTCCTGCGTCCAGGATCGAGAGCACTAGAGGAAATGTTTACCTCAATTCTTGCTGAGAGGGTGCGGGAAGACGAGACTCTGACAGGCGTCGTGTATGAGATAGGCTCTTCCAAGAATCTCCTTAACGTTCAAGATTTTGGGGAAGCGTTGGCTAGGGGGGTGGAAGAGCTCAAAGTGGAGGGCTGGATCAGCCGAGAAGAGGGAGACGCCATCTTAAAAGCTTATGCTCACTAAGTGTTCTACTCGTTCCCTTTTCCAAAAGCTATTTAAAAATAGTAGAGGAATGGTAACCCTAGTGAACGCCTGATTTCCGTTAAGGGGAACAAGATGGCTTTTGACGATAAGTTGCTGGAACGAAAACTCTTGCTTAAGCGAGCCTTTCCACGAATTGAGCTCTTTGATATAGGTAAAGAACTGAGCATTCCTTACTTTGCCTCCTTCGCGAGCGGATGGGAAATCGATGAAGACGAAGCGTCCATCAGGATAGCGTCCAACATAAACGAAAAGCAACTCAAGGAAATCTTTGATAAACATGCACCTCGCGAGTGGACGTTGTTCAGGGGCGCGCACTACACGTTTGAAAACGGGGAACTGCGCTTGGAAGGGTCCGGCAAAACGATCCAAACGAATGTTCATCAGGCGAAGAAGAGGTATGGAGAAAACTGTGTTGCCATTCTGAAGAAGCTGGTGAAAGCTGGTAGGGGCTGCAGCCTAGGCGAGATCAAGAAAAGCTTGAAGCGAGGCGTTGACCCTCTCCCCATCCTAGCCAAACTCGAGCAGTTGAAGGTCATTGTCACGTCCTACAAGGGTGGCCAGTATCAAGAGTGGGAGATACCAGAGGAGGTCTCTCCGATGGTTCAGATGGAGCTGGGAATCATGGTGCGTGAGCCTCCGAAAATGGCTGTCGCTCCGACGATTGGGGTGGAAGAAGCGGACTATATGTTGGAGGAGCGCCAAAAAATTCGGAGCATGAATAAAGAGCTAGACGAATACCTGAACGCTTTGTTAAAGCGTCGTTTAGACGCGACTATAAAGTTTGGAAAGACTTTCTCCGTGGCTTCTTTGGCGAGCTACCTTCAAGACCTCTTTGGGCCCCTCTTATACTTTGACACTCTGCTCAGCATCACTCAACAGTACGGACTGGCTGACACAGAGATTGTCCATGAGCACGGAAAGACCGGGATGCGGACTGGTTGGAACCTCTCCCTGTTTGGGGAGCCGGGAACAGGAAAAAGTTTCTCCACCAGAGACATGATCTTGGGAAAGCCGGACGCCAAGGTCTTTCCACATGGGATTCCTGGACGCAACCGGTACACGGGTGGAATGACCCCGGCTCGTTTCATCAGGATCGGCCAAGCCTATGTGAAACGAACCTTCAACTTCATCATCCCGGAGTTCAACGATTGGTTCAAGTACAGGGGCATGGTGGAACCGTTGAAGCTGGCGATGGAGCGTGGGGTTATCAAGTATGAGATGCATCGTGAGGTTGTGGGGCCGTACCGTTTCAACTCGTTTTTCAGCGCGAACTACAACGTATCAACCTTCGGCAGGGGATACGAGGTGACGGTTCAAGATCCAAACTTCAACGCCATTGAGGACCGAATGCTTTGTCGTTTACACACGTTGACAAAACAGCGCTACGTGGAGATCGCGCAGAGCCAGATGAGACTCGCTTTCGGCGAGATTGACATCGAAAAGGGCGCCCGGCAGATTCGAGATCATCTCACTCTTGTTTACGCGATAGAAACCGAACATCCATTGGTAAAGGGGCGATTTATCTGCAAGCCTGTGATGATCAATCCTCAAGCTTACGATCTGATTAAGGATGCTAGGAAAGCAATTTTAGAGCAGATTCCCCAAGAGTTCGTAAGGTTTTCGGCGCGCTTGGAGGACCGGGCCATTCGATTTGCCTGTGCCGCCTCTCTTCTCAGCTATTTTCATTCGGATTTGGACTACATACCTGTGAGTGAAGACGCGCTCAGGTATGCGGTGCAACTTTACGTTGAAGAGGCTTCGGTGAGGTCGCGAGAGGAGTTCAAACCTGAAGAGGTTTTGGGGAAACTTGCTTGACAGGTTTTCCATCTCAGCTTCTCAATGCTGATTCGATGAGGCTTCTGTAAGCTTCTGAGACTCCTGTTTTGTTCGCGTGTGCGTGGGCTTTAACCTTTGCGTGAATTTCTCTCTCAATTCTGGGTCTGACATAAAGCGGGACTTGTGGCTTCAACTTTTTTCTCTGGCTTATTGTTTCCATTTTCTCATCGGGAGAAACTTTGGATATGGTCCAAGCTCTTTCCAACAAGAAGAGCGTTATCATGGATTTCTCGTCGTCCGCTTTGGAGATGGTTACCCAGTTTTTTCCGGGCGCTCTTTTGCCTGTAGCTTCTTCGTAGGGCATGGTTCGGAAGTGTTCGCGGATTGTGGTTGGAATCTCTTCTGCGCTGTATACGATTTTTCGATGAAGCCGGTCGCTTTCATCTGCATGAGTCAAGGATATGACATCGTAAAGTTGTCCTTCAATCTCACTTTTCTGGAACACCATGGTTTTTCCCTCAAGTTGAGCGAAGCGTTTTCCGGGTGGACATTTCAATGCTTTCACCATGACCTTGGTTAATTCCTTGTCTGAGCAGGTCTTGAAAAGCCAGTTGCCTGTGAGGAAATCTTTAACTCGGTAGAAGCGCACTTCGCCTTCTCGTATTTGTCTCAGGCTGAGGTCGAACCAAGCGTCGTTGGGTCTTTCTTCAACTTGGGTGATCTTGATTTGGTTCAGGTAATGCAAGTCGGGATCAGCTCTTTTTTCGGTTGACACTTTAGTTTAGGTGATGGACCGCTTAAGTTTAGTGGCGTGTCTCTCTTCTGCCCCCTATATTTTTTTTTGACTCCCTATAGCCCCCCTAGAGGGAGAGGGGAGAAAAACCTCTCAGTGTGGTGTTGGGTATAATCTTCTTTGCTGTTGTGAGAAATCTTTTCATTTCTTCTTCTAAGAAGGGCTTCGAATTCTTGAATTTTGGATCGATCGTTTCCACGTCACCTTTGTAGTTTTGTATGACGTATTTTCTGCAACCCTTTATTCTCTGGCATATCTCCTCGATGTCTTGCTTGTCGTGGAGACCGGGGACAACGGTGGTTCTAAACTCGTATTCAACCCTATCCTTTAGCAGTAGGTCTATTGTTTTTTCGATTTTTTCCAGCAAGTTTCCAGTGTTGACGCCACACGCCTTAAAGTATTTTTCTTTGGTTAGAGGGGCTTTGATGTCCATGGCTACGTAGTCTACGAGTTTCCTGTTGATCAATTCCTGTATCATGACAGGATTGGTTCCGTTAGTGTCCACCTTGACTAGGAAGCCCAGTTTCTTTATTTTCTGGCAAAGGTTCGGCAGGTCGCTGTTGATGGTTGGCTCTCCGCCAGTGATGACAACGCCTTCAACCCACCCTATGCTCTTGTTTAGGCGCTCTTCTATCTGTTCAAACAGGGTGGTCGGCAACTTTTCTGGATGAAGAACTAAGTTGACATTGTAACAGAAGGGACAGCGCAGGTTACAGCCTGCCAGAAAAGCAACGGAGGATATCTTTCCGTCCCAATCCACTAAGCTGAGGTCAA
>JAOUMI010000048.1 GCA_029881555.1 Candidatus Bathyarchaeota archaeon
AAGCAATAAAGGACGCAGGCTTTGAGAACGTTGAGATAATCGGCAAGACAAAGTCCAGATACATCGCCAGCGACAAAATTAGAGCATTCAAGCCGAAAAACACGTAAGAAACAAGGCGTACAAGATAGATGATCAGGTCTCAAGTTGACTTGCTATTTTCTTCCCGAAATCTTTACATTTAGGAAGCTCTCCTTCCACGATGGGACCCTTCGTTCCCCCAACCTTTATTGACAGACCAGAAGTTATCAGCTTCAGGCCGGGAACCTTTTCGTTTATTCTTTTTTCCATTTTTCGTACAGCTTTGTTGAAGTCTCCTCCCATGTACGTGTCGAAGACGGCTCCCGGTTTCCCTTCCAATCCTATTTTGCCAAGTTTGTCGATAAACTTCCTGATGCCTCTAGTTGGACCGCCTATATGATTTGGAGAACCGATCAGAATCACGTCGTAATCAAGTACTTCTGTTGGCTCCACATGTTTAGGTTCCTTTAGCACTGCTTCTATTCTTTCTATTTCGTTCATGCCCTCTACGATTGTTTCTGCCACTTGTTTAGTGTTGCCATACTTTGACTCGTAAACCACGATTACTTTCGCCATTACATTCACCCTACATGCACATGACTACTTCAAGGTCTTTATAACGTACTCTTCGACAAGTTCCACGTGCTCTTCCCAAGAGGGTAGAATCGTCTGAGAGCTTTTGTCTTTGGACCCGCTTTGGGCGGACCTATAACCTCTTTTTCACTCAACCTAAACCACTCCCTAAAATGGACACATTTGTTAATTTAAGCTTATGTTGCTGTAGCGTCACAGTCACAAACGCGCGTGCAGGGAATAGGTTTGAATTCATGTTGGAATGTGCAGTTTTTTATTCAAGTTTTAACACGTCTGGACGGACTTACTGGTTGACTATGAAACAACCCATCCTGACTTACGTCCATATTCTGAAGAAGTGCTAGGAGGAAGTAAGGAAGAGGCTCGACAAAAAAGGAATCGAATACGAATTGTTAGTCTTCAGAGGTGAGGGACACGGAATACTGAAAACTAAGAATCAGAAGACCCTCTTCAGAAAGACCGCACACTTCTTTGCCACCGCGTTGGAATAGCGCGCGTGAAAGAAACTATTCTGAGTTGAACCATTGTTTAGAAGCAACTAGACTAAAAATCAACATTCACGTTTCATAAGCGATATATAACAGATTTCTCAAACCACGTTATGAAGTTTGCTTCGGAAGGATCACCATGAGTAAATGCGGTTTCGAAAAGCTTCTGCTAGAAGCAGTAGACGAGGCGCTGTCTTCGCTGGGTGATTCTTCAAAGCAGGTCGTCTATTTCCACCTAGAAAAGAGCTTCAAGCTCAACAGACAAGACATCCCCCATAAAATCGAAGAGTTTGCCGATGCAATCGAAAACATCTTTGGATACGGAGCCAAACTCATTGAGATTCTCATAATGAAACGACTCTACGAAAAAGTCAGAGGAGTCGTAGAATTCAAAGAAGAGCATGAAAATCTAATATTCAGCCAATACGTAGCGGCGGTCAAACAAAGTTTTCTAAAGAACAAAACCAGAATCGATTCAACACAAAAAAATGAAAGGCAAAGCTCACACGCGCCCATGATCAACGAAGAAACAAAAAAGGAACCCCCATCAAGAAAACCAAAAATGCCCACACTCTATTTCTTCCCCAAATATTAATCCAATAAAACAAAATCTCCCCATAAAAACTGCCTGTGCCAAAAGTAGGGGAGGGAGGTATAGGGGGATCTAAATTTTTTCAGAAGGATCTATAATAGAGAGAGACAAAGAAAAACAACCAAACACAAACTCAGAAACCTTTAATAAACCCCAAACAACCAAATCAGAAATAGACAAAAAATGCCCAAACAATACACCTACCGCGGTCACAATCTTCAACAACTCCAAGCCATGTCCATGGACGAATTCATCCTCATACTCCCATCACGCCAAAGAAGAAGCCTACAAAGAGGACTAACTCAAGAACAACGCATACTCCTAGAAAACATCCGAAAAACCAAACAAACCCAACAAGAAGGCCAAAAAACAGTCGTGAAAACCCACGCCCGCGACGCAATAATCCTCCCAGAAATGATCGGCATCACTATCCTCGTCCATAACGGAAAACAATTCACACCAGTAGAAATCTCACCCGAAATGATCGGACACTACCTAGGCGAATTCGCCATCACAAACAAAACAGTCAAACACGGATCACCAGGAATCGGCGCCTCCAGATCATCCATGTACGTCCCCCTAAAGTAACCTTCTAAGCCCGATAAGTCGGTTCAGAAGGCTTCTTCTTCTTAACCAGCGGAATCTTAGGCAGAGGAATAGGAGGAGGAACGTTCAAAGTGCGAGTAATAATCACCGACTCCAAAAAAGCAACATTAGAGATAGACTGAACAACAATTGACGGAGGAACATGCTTCTCCGTGTACTCACCGTGAATCTTCTCAAGCTCACTCTTCGACCCCATAACATGAGCCCTCCCCTTCACACTAATCTGCGCCACAGCCGGAGTGTAATTCACCATAAAAACAAACGGAACCTCCAACAAATCTTCGCGCTTCTTATCCATCCCCAAAATGTTAATGCTAGTGGCTATCTGAATAGGCGGAATAGGCTTCTCAGCATCCCAAAACCGCTCAGCCGAAAGATTGTATATAAAAACACGTACCCGAACCATGCCCCACACTCTCCACACAAACCCTATGGACACCTCAAGATTTAAACATACTTCAACCCCTTGTTTCAGCTACCTTGTAACGCGTGAAACCGCAGTGCCCACAAGCGTAGCGATCACCGTGATCCGCCATGAAATATCCAGGTCCACACCGCTCACAGAAAGGAAGTAACTTCTTGAGCTTCTCTCCCTCAACTTTGTAATGGCGGAAAACACCCTTCTCCCTCTTCTCAGCTTTCTCAACCTTCTCCTCCCTCTCCACCTTCTCAGGTTTCTCTTCAACCATTCTTTCAGCCGATTCTTCACTCATCTGGCCGCTCTCCTTTTTCTCTCTTCTCCCTTTCCTCTACTTCCCTTAATTTCTCTCCTTCCTCTCCTTGCTGCCCTTTCGCTCCTTTCGCTACTTTCTCTCCTTTCTCTCTTTCCTTTCCCTCCTCAGCCTTTTCCAGAGGAGCGTTCCTAGCAACGATATGTTCACGCTCTAGGAATTTAGCTTGTTCAACAGAGTCATAGGCGTTAACCTCACCCACAGCAATCACGGTTCCAGTTTTCGTCTCCATCCTCCTAACATACACCAGCTCAAGACTCGTCTTTAACTTGGACGCAAGCTTCTCTCTCACCTCCAAACGAGGCGGAGTTCCCCCAGTTTCTGCGTGTTCAACCTCAAAGACTATCTCCTTCCTCTTGAGCAGAGGGTTGTATTCTTGCGAAACAATCTTAACCTTCATTGTCATCCTTCCACAGAGCTGTTCATGTTGACCCCTAACCCTTACTTTAGCTTTTCGAAGGCGCATCCATTGCTTCCACGATCCGGCGTATCATACCCTTCGTTTGCTCCGTAACCTTCACCACAACAATTCCTTCATGTGGCTGCCCGTAAACCACCAGTGAATTTTCGGGTGCACACAGCACCGCTACTAGGGTGAGGAGGTCCTCTTCGCCATCAACCACAACTTTCGTTCGCTGCACCTGTCTCAACGCCTCATGCATTATAGACCACGCCTGGTCGGTTAGGGTTCCTGATGGATTTTTCAGATGCAAGGTTTGATCAGCGTCTAGAGAGATAGGTGCGATGGGTTCTCTCATAACCCTGTTGTCCACGATCATGACTTGAGGACAAATGCCGCGTTTTGCCATGCTTTCGGAAACGATGTCGCCCACCGAAATGATTTTTGAAGGCTTTTCCCTCTTCACCAATTCTCCCAGTTTCTTCATTGTCTCATCAGGCGTGCCTCGAATCAAAAGTCCCAACGGAGACTTCAATCTCTCGCGTAGTGGAGGCGTAAGGCGCCGTATTTTGATCACCGAACACGGAGTGCGTAACGTCCTCTTTCCTTCACCTTCATTGTACGGGCTATAGCTGAACCGTTAGGGTCGAAGACGATTAATAAACCGGTGAAGTCGTCGCTTAGGCTGGTGGCTTTACACTTCGGGCAAACGTTTCCGTACGATATTAAGTGACATTCCCGACATGCTTTTTCACTCATGCCTCTGGCTCTCCAGCTTCTTCAGGCTTTTTCTTTTCAGCTTTGGCGCTTCTTATTTTTTCTAGGTCCTTCTTGATCCACTCAATCTTCCCTAAGAAGGGTTGCCTCGCGGTTACACCGACCTTTCCAGAACCTCCACCGCGACCAAGTGAGACAGCGGTTACGCGAACCCTTACTTGATCTCGAGTCATAAGCTTCCTCCTTGTTTCCTTGCCCATGAGCACTCCCTGTCTTTCGTCGTAGGAAATGAAGTCGTCCATAAGCTGGGACATGTGAAGCAACGCGTCGACAGGACCCACCCGAACAAACGCTCCGAAGTCGGCTATCTCAACCACCTCTCCCTCAATCACCTCTTGAATAGTGGGACGAAACGTAAGGAGGGAGAACACAGCCCTGTGGTAGGTGGCTCCATCCCCCGGAATGATCTTGCCAACCGGGCTGACCTGAATGCTGGTGACGGCAACCACGTAGCCTAGTTCCTCGTCGATCATGCCTTCATACTTCATCCTTAACTGTTCGTAACCAACCGTTTCGATGGGTTCGCCGAACTTTTCTGGAGGTATGCGTATAGTATCCTCCAAATCCACGAGCTTAAACACCGTTTAGTCTCGCCCCATGATTTCCTTCATAAAGGTTGTCAGGTACAACACCCTATTTCTAAGCGGGAACGTTGCCTCAGATAAATACGTTACGCCCTATAAACGCTTTTGTATCATCCTAAATTCCTGCTTCTAGAAATTATTGGATACTTCCTTCTATCTCTAAACGAGATCGTTTCCTCAGATAAATAATGGGTACATTTTTGTCCCTTAACCTCTTTCGAAGCGCCCGATCGTTTGTGGCAACGGGACACTTCCATTCCGCCGCTACTCGAGTGATCACGTCGTCGGGCGTCTCCCTGAAGCCCTGTTCAACTTCCACTATGCGGCATTTTTCAGCGAGCCTGAGCGCCAATGACGCGTGTTGCCGCATCTTGGGAGGACCTCTCTCAGCTATTCTCTGAAGCTCTTCGTGCGTGGGTGAGAGAAGAATCGGCTCAAACTTTTGATTCAAGAGCGTCATCAACCCCTCGAACACGTCAATTTGAAACTGGGACGGTATGAAGAGGAAGTTTGAGTCTAAGATCACTTTTACGGTCAAGCTTTCCCCAGCGAGGATTTTGAGGTGTTTGTGTCATTCTCTTAGAATTCCGTAACCAATAAGTCGCCATCTTCCAGCGATTTTCCTGCTTATGGCTGTTCGGAAACCTTCTTCAGCGCAAAACGGGCGTCTCAACTGAAGAGTGGCAGCATCTCCTTTCA
>JAOUMI010000049.1 GCA_029881555.1 Candidatus Bathyarchaeota archaeon
TGGTTGAAAACCTTCGACTCAACGACCATGAAGTCAAGTCGAGAGGTTTTAGATCGTTTGGACTCCATTATCGAGCTGGCTGAGAAAAAGTTGGCAAACTCGGCTAGAGACATTAGCGGACCTGGGGTCACCGGAACGATCGCCATGCTCTGTGAATCCAGCGGGGTCGGTGCGAGAGTGGATTTAGAGAGCATACCAAAGCCTAGCGTCAAGCTGGAGGACTGGTTAAGCGCCTATCCGGGTATAGGCTTCATCATTTCAACCAAACAGCCAGCGGACTGCTTGCACGTGTTGAGAAGTCACAAGCTAGCAGCTGAAAACATCGGAGAGATCACGGAGGACAGAAAAATTTGGCTTTCCTATAGAAGGCACCATGCGCTATTTTTCGATTTGAACCGCGAATCCGTATTCGGAGTAACTCGTTCGAAGAGAAGCTGATATCATGAAAGCCCTCTTTATACAACGCAGACTGCAAGACCTAAATACTCTTGGTAAGACAGTTTGTTGAAGAGGAGAAGTCGGTTATGGATCCGTCGGAAAGAAGGGTTGTAGGTTCCCTCCTTCTACTCTCAAGCCTAACCTTCCTCACCCTTGGATTTCACAGTGGACAGTTGGAGTTTGTTCTAGAAATCGTGAAGAAAATATTTCAAACAGCAGTTGCGGGAGCGCCGTAACAACTCACGGACCAGTTCCACGGCGTATGGGTATAAACGTTTTATTCCTCGAATTCTAGATAGAACGGGTCAGGTGCAAGAGGTGAAGAAACCATGCCAATCATCAACAGCGAAGAGGGTGAAAGAGAAGGAATCATGCAGGTCTCAAGGCTCATGCTCGTTTCAGCTAGGACCGCTCCAAAATCCGGCGGCGTCGACGACATACTAACGGCGCTCGTCTCTGGGAAAGAGAAGGAATCTTTGGCGAAGGAAATGGAAAAGATAGGGGAAGAAAGGAGCATAAGCGGGTTTGAACGAGACGCCGGGAACACGAGGAACTCTGAAGCCGTTGTGCTCATCGGCGTGCGAGGTACGAAGAAATATGGATTGAACTGTGGAGCCTGCGGCTACGTCGACTGCGACGAGTTTGAAAAGGCTGAGAAGAAAACTGGACAAGATTTCACAGGTTCCACATGTGTCTTCAAGGCATTAGACCTCGGAATCGCGGTGGGTTCGGCGGTTAAAACAGCGAGCATCCTCAACGTGGACAACCGAATAATGTACAGAATCGGAGCCGCAGCCAGACGACTAAACATGATGCCGGAAGCAAGCGTCATCATGGGAATCCCTGTCTCTGCAAAGGGCAAAAACATATACTTCGACAGGAAATAGCCTTGAACCCCTTTCCCTATATAGAGTTACAGATAAAAAAAAGGCAAAACCCGCACTCTTCAGCATCAATTAGGAATCAGTCTTTATCTTCTCATACATTTTCTCCAGCGTCCAGCGTACGGTTGCCTTGAGCTCCTTCAACCTCTCAGACCTAATGTTTTGTATGGTAATCTCACGGACCACATCTCCTTCACGAACAATGTTGTAGAAGAGTATCTTTTCCGGGGCGATCTCCCCAGTGCCCGCAGCCTCCCGATCCTTCTCCTGCATCTTCACCAGCACCCTCTCCACAAGGAAGGACATAAACGGAGGAGTGTTGACGTTAAAGTCCTTGTCCTCCGCAAAAACAACACGCATCGAATCCTCCCCCATATACAGATTCGCCAAGAGGTCGCCGGTTGCTGTCTTCAAAGGAACACTCCTCTCATACTCTACCACTTGTGGAACAGCAGCTTCTGGCAAAATAGTAGGAGTTGGCTTCACCATCTCCGCCCTCTTAAACCCCTTCTCCAACAACTTGGCGTCCACGAACTCCAGCAGAACCCGCATCCCCTCCAGTTCGGTTTCCATTTCCCTTATGCGCTTCTCCAGCAATGTTCTAAACTCGGCTACCTTCTTTACCTTCTCTCCTTCCGTCTCCTCCCCGCTCATCTCTTTTCCCTCTACACACTTGGCTCGTAGATACTTATCAAATCTTCTCAGACTTCAAATAAAAACAAATAGAAAAGATTCAGCAATAAAGATAACTCTAACCAACAGAGTAGAAAGAACAGGAAAATGTACGATTTCAATCTCCTCGTCTCCTGTTCTTGGGGCGCATACAGAAGGGCGAAAGTGGAAGTTCTGAGCGTCCTCAAAACGCTTGGCGATGAAAAACCCATCGTAAGGCGCACAGTCGCAGAGGGAATAATCGGCGTAAAAACCCGCTTAGACCCCAGAAAAGTCATCCGCGGGCTCAGAACGCTGTTCGACAAGGACCCCTTCATCATCCAACAAACTCTTAAATGGGTGCCAGTAGACCTCTGGACATACTCGGAAATGGATTCCATAAGAGAGGCGATTGCGGAACTGAAAAACAAGATTCAAGCGGGTGAGAGATGGCGCATGATTGTGGAAAAACGCCGCTACACCAGATACCACAAGATCGAAATCATAAGGGAACTCGCTGAGCTTATAGACAAAAAAGTTGACCTTGAAGAACCCGATAAGATACTCCGCATCGACATAATAGGCAAATACGCAGGAGTCTCCGTCTTAACACCCCAAGACATCTTTTCAGTAGCAAAGCCGATGCCGTGAAAGAGTTAAGGACGAATAGAATGAATACGGTCGCGTCTATAGCAGAGTCTAAGTTGCTCTTTCAGTTAGCTCACGGCTGGTTGGATTTTGACTCCCCACTTCTCCTCCAAGAACTTCTCAAACTCTCTAAAAACCATGCTATCCGTCTCGTTCAGCTTTAAGCACACTGGCTTGCCAGCGTACGCCCAGCTGAGATCGTAGATCGCGATGGTTTTCGAGAGCTCGGGGTTCTCCGTGACTATCTGCATAAGTTTTTCAGGCGGAGTCTCCGGAAACACCCAGGCCGTGTACGAAACCTCCACGACTTGGTAGGAGATGCCCTTGCGAATGGCGAACCTGCGACTCATAGCAATCTTTTCAAATGTTGAGGGATGAACCGTCCGGGTCCAGAGGAAGTTGTGATATTCACCACCTGTCTTAACCCAGTCCCCGTACTCGGAAGTTTTATAGCCCTTTAGTTGACACTGACCCTTAAAACATTTGAGAAGCTCCCACACCTTTGGAATACCTAGAAGAGTAGCCATTGGTGCACCGACATGCTAGTATTCTATAGAACACTATTCTATCAACACAGATTTAAGATTATTTAACAGATTTCTTGCAAAATTGCTATAAATCAAGTTGAATTTTTGAAAAAATGTCGAAAAGCTCCCTCTATGTCTACAGATTTTCGAATGAGTTCAGTGCACTCGTATGCTCAAAATTTGAGAAATTTGACGGAATTTCTAGAAAATTTCTACATTTTTCCGACAGCAAAAGATAAATAAAAATTAACTACAACTACATTATCAAGTCGGATATGAGAAGATGAAAATAAAAAGGCAAGCGATTTCCTTAGATGATCTAGACTGGAAGATACTGCAGGCCCTTCAGGAAAACGCCAAGCAGACCTACTCAGAAACCGGGCGCCTCCTCAACGTAGCGCACTCAACTGTTTACGAAAGGATTAAGAAAATGGAGGAGCACGGTATAATCAAAAAATACACGACAGTTGTTAACCTTGAAAAGGCTGGAATGAAGCACATCACCGCAGTTATGTCCATCATCACAGATCCTAAAGAAAGCGAAAACGTGGCGGAGAAACTATCGGAGTTCAATAACGTTTTGGAGGTTTACACATCGCTTTCCGAAGAGCTGCTGATAATCGCTAAGGTGGTCGCCGAAGATCAGGGTGAGCTTCACTCGTTCATCGCCCATTCTGTTGCCCCCCTTCAAGGAGTGTTAAGGATTCGAACCTCGATCATAACAAAAAAACATAAGGAAGAGGGCTTCCCGGTTGGATCAAACTTTAACTTCTCAAACGATGTAGATACGGATAAATAGTGCTGGAGGGCCCAAGCGGTATGAACAAAACCAAACTGGAGTTGTGTGAAAAACCTATAAGAGTATATAAGGTTAAATAGTTTGAATTAGGGGTTGTTTGTAGTGGAGTCTGCGTCTAGGATCCTTAGAAAAGTTTTGAGAGAAGAGTCTTTCTACTTCTTTTCTTCCATAGGAAACTATGTAGGTAAGAGCGCGGCGTCCCTAGAAGAGTTTTTGGAAAAAATCAAAGAAATCAACAGCAGATCACTAGAGTTTCACCTTTATCGCGGGGATTTTGAAAAATGGGTGGATGAGGTCCTTGGAGACGCAGGGCTAGCCGAGAGAATTAAGGAGTTGCGAAACCGAAAACTCGTCGGAAACCACTTGCAGGATCAGCTTTACCTGACTATTTTGAAACGATGCAACGAACTAAAAAAAGGTCTCCCGCAGTCGGTGTAGGCCAAAAGCTATTCTGCAAACTTCTTCAGTTGACCCCGATACATCTGAACGATCTCGTTAACGGTTGTCGAGTCTTCAGCGGACTTGTCCGGTCGATAGTTTCCTGTGAAACGCGGAAACCTTATGGCCAGTCCGCTTCCCTTTCGGATAACGTCCATGGCGCAGGTGTGGATGGGACTGAGCGTTATCTCGGCGCCGATAGTTTCGATAACCATGGCTGGTTCAAACCAAACGTCTGCGTCAAGAGTGGATTGAACCCTAGGGTGTTGGTGAGGTATTCGATGCTTTTCCATCATTCCGGGAAGTTTTTTGAGTTCCTCGTCGGTGAACCCAGTTCCACACTTGGTAACGGTTTTGAAGGAATCTTCATCCGGGTTATAAGCGGCGAGAAGAAGGGCACCGTACGTTCCAGCTCTCTTCCCCCTCCCGTAGAACGCCCCTACCACCACGAGGTCAACGGTATCGGTCATCTCGCTCTTGTAATCTCGTTTGTATTTTATCCAGAGCCAACCTCTTGCTCCCGCCTGGTAAACAGCGTCTTCATTTATTGATTTACAAATCAAGCCCTCACATCCGTCCTCAACTGCTTTTTCAAAAAACCGTTCCAGTTCTTCTGGGTTGTCAGTGATGAGGTACTCCGCCACTCTGACGCGGTCGGCTTGTTCAATAGTCTTCTCAAGAATTTTGTGTCTGACGGGATAGGGTTCTAGGGTTAGGTCTCTTCCATCAACGTACAGAGCATCGAACATGAAAAGCGAAACCGGATACTCTTTCATAGCCTTTTTTATGCCGTATTTTCGCCTTCTATGCATCAACTCTTGAAAGGGTTTCATCTCTTCCGTGTCCGAGTCGATTGCAACGACCTCCGCCTCGATGATAGCATCCTTCGCCCTTACGTATTTTCTGAACAATTCAGCGGCGTCAGGATACTGGTCCGTGATGTCCTCAAGTCGCCGAGAGAAGAGGGTGACATGGTTTTCTTTTTTGTGA
>JAOUMI010000050.1 GCA_029881555.1 Candidatus Bathyarchaeota archaeon
TCACTCATTCTTCGATGTCTTAACCGTTCTAACTCTTCGTCCTTAGGCAAGAGCAAACACCCCCAGCCCCTTTGCTTTGCGCTCTACTCGCCATGCAAAAACGCTGTAGAGGAGGCGCAGAAACGGTACTGGCGAATACAATACTAAACTGTCAAAGTTCCTCCTCAAACTCCATAATCGATCATACATCGTTGAACCTCGACTCCTGCCCAACATGTTTTGTGCCGTGATGTATCCTCACGAAGATCACGGGGCACCTCGGGTTTCTGCAATCATACTCTACCTTTTTCCGGTGCTTTCTCATCGGTTTTCCACAGTGAGGGCAGTTAATGCTTCTCATGTTCCTATCTCTCACCATCAGCTGTCACCTTAAAACCAGAGTTTTTTGTAGCATCCCTTACAGTAGTAATTCGTTCTGTTGCTACGCTTTCGGGTGATGTGGTGCCTCCAGACCTCTTCCCCGACCTCTAACTCCCGCCCACACCTTCGACAACGCAGGCGATCCCCACGCTTCGTGGCCAAAGTCTGTGTCACCGTGACCAGTTGCCAAGCCATCAATGTTACCCCCCTAATGCGCGCGAGTAAAACTATGAATATCCACACTTGGTGCGTATGTAGACCGTGAAGAACAGTCTACCACCCCCATATGCTCCCTCCATTCTGCCCGTCTCCTTCCGAATCTCAATGTTTTCACATTTGGGGCATTTCTTCATGGAGAACATCCATCTCTTCCAGCCTTCGACCAAGATTTTCCATAGCCTCGTAGACCGCTTCTTCCCTCTTGGCGCCCACACAGACGATTCTGCCAGTGGAAAATATGAGGAAGACGACGCTTGGGCTTTCCATTCGGTAGATCGCAGCTGGAAACTGCTCCGGCTCGTACATGAGGCTTCCGCCCACGCGAGCTCGCTCGCACAACTCTTCAAGATCAATCGTGCCGCCGAGTCTTCCAGAGGCAACGATGTTCTGAATCTTTATCTCCGGCTTTCCGGTGATGATTATGCCAGCCGCTCTTAGCTCTCTGGCGACCTTCATGATTGCCCTTTTAGCCTCCCTCTCTGACTTGGCGCCTGTGCATACCATCCTTCCCGAGTGAAAGATTAGGGTGCACGTCTTGGGCTTCTTCAGCCTAAAGGCGAGTCCAGGGAAAACTTGCGGTCGGTACTCTACGTGCGAAAAGACGCTCACTATGGCGTCTAGGTCTAACGGTTGATTGAAAGCCGCCGAGGCCACGACGTTTTGAATGCGAGTTTGACCCTCGCCTTTTGCCAAGAGGCTTCTCATCCCGCGCCCCCGCATAAAGGGGTGGTTGAGACGATAACTGTTTCGGTGCATGAGAAGATCGGATAAAATGCGCGGTTTTTTAGTCGTTTTGGTGATTAAAGCGCCATGTTTTCCGTGGGCATCCAGGTTGAACACTTTATCAAAAGCTGGTATTCTTCATCATATTTTTCTTCAGGATTATATGTCTGGGTTGGCTCAAGCCCAGAAGATATCTAATTGATACACAGAATGAAGTTTAACTGTACCTTTGGTGGCGTCAATTTCACTTAAATTGTCAAAAATTCTAGATCTAGGCTACTGTAGCTGTTGCTTCACAGTCACATAAATTTAAAACGCCTATCAAGTACATCTTTTTTCGAGGTTTGTATTATGCGTAGAAGTCTACTTGTACTTCTAGCTGGGGTATTGATTGCTAGTGTCGTTGCGAGTGCCGTAGGCATTTGTGGCACAACCTACACTTGGGAGAAGACTTTTGATGTCAAGAAGCCTGAGATTGAGTGTGAAATTGAGGTTGGAGACAAGAGAATAGTCGGTTGTCCAGTTTATGTTTGGGTGTCTTTGAATCTGGAGGATGGATGGAAAGACTCTTGTTGGAACAACTGGAAAGACAACTGTGACGATGACGATTGCAAAAGTTGCTCGAAAAACTGGAAAGGCAACCATGACGATGACTACGAAGATTTGTGGGAATGCGGTTGTTATGTTAACGGAACTTATTCGGCACACCTCTACTGGTACAATGGAACTTCGGCGGAGTGGCAACATGTCAAACATCTTCAGGAAGAAACCAACATAACTCTAACCTGCTACAAGCACACATGGACCCACACGTTCGTTCCTATGTGGGAAGGAAGTTACAAGGTAGTAGTTATGTTTGCGATGGATTCGGAAGTCTGCACCTTCACAAATGAAGACTAGAGTCTTACGTGACCACCCCAAAAACTCCCCTTTTTTTCCTTGTCCTACTCACGGACTTGAGACAGAGGAAAATATCAGTTAATTCACTTGCAACGCCAGAATCATCTTTCAATTACGATCAGGTCGTTCGGAATTTCGCCTGGAATTCTTGCGTCTTCTTCGGTGAAGATCAGGGTGTTGATCTGATATGATGTCCCGGCTTTGTGTGGAAGATAGAAGTTGCTCTCGTGGTTGACAACTGTTCCTGGGACGAATAGCTGGTCTCCAGCATCGATCTCCATGTCATATACGAATTCGCCGACCCAATCGGGGGGGAATGCTATTCCGAGTTCGTAGCCGCCGACCCACCATTTGTCTTGCAGTATCCCTGCTTCTTCGTAGTAGGCTTTCATTTTTTGGTTAAATTCGGCGACTGGCAGGTTTGGTCTGATCAGTTTGGCTATTACGTCGTAGGCTTTTGCTGATAATTCGACGACTTTTGCTACGTCGGGATTTGGTTTTCCGATTGAAAGGCTTCGGGCTATGTCGGCGTGATATCGGTTGTAGACGCCGCAGATGTCAACGTTAATCATTTCTCCTCTCTGAATCTTTTTTCGGCTTGATAGTGCGTGCAGACTGGCGGTTTTGGGTCCTGATGTAACTAGAACTGGAATTCCGGGATTCTCGCCTCCCGCCTTTGCCATGGCGTGGACGATCTCGCCGTAGACTTCGAGTTCGGTCATTCCCGGTCTTATTGATTCAATCGCTGCGTTCATGCCGATGTCTGCGATTTCTGCTGCTTTTTCTATGTAAGCGATTTCTTGTGGGGACTTGATGGCGCGGACTTCTCTTACGATGTCGGTTCCGTCAACGACTTTGCAGCCTTCTTTTTCCAAAGCTGATTGGAACATTTCGCTGACCGCTCTGTTTGGTCGGTAGCTCCACATTTCGAGGCCGACGGTTCCGGGTAGCCAGCCTTCTTTTTTCAGTTCTTTTGCTATCCAAGATGGCATTCCGGTTGTTTCGGTTGTTTCTCGGTATATTCTGGTGTCTGTGGATATGGATGTGAATCGGGATAGGATCTCTTCTTCTTCTGTGTCGAAGTGTATGAAGTTGTCGTGATCTACGTGAACGGCGGTTCCGCTGGCGGGTGGCCATAGTTTGGTGCTTTGGGCTTGGTACCATTCTGCTTGGTATCCGCTTATGTAGAAGAGGCTTTCTGGGGCTGATAGGAAGAGAAGGTCGATTTTCTCTCGTGTCATGGTTTCGCGGACTCTGTTCAAGCGCTGTCGATACTCGTTGGTTGAGAATGGAATTTCTTTGGGCGGGGAGAGGTGTTTGAGGATCAGTTCTTTGTCGCTAATTTTTTCGGTCATTTTTTTCTTCTCCAAAGACTTCTCTCAACTTATTATACATCCAGATTCTGAGTAATTAGAATCATTTTGTATAAAAATATTGTTTTTTGCGCGTGCTGTGGACCATTCCTCAATAAGCGGACTCTGTGTTGTTATACTCATTTGATGGTCTATATCGATGCTACACAAGATGTAATAAACGGTTATAAAATATATTTTGGTAGGCGCGGACCAGAGGAGTAGCATATGGCTGAAGAAATGCTGGAAAAGCCGAAAAATATCCGTTGGGAACATGTGCTCATAAAAGGATGCGATGCGCAAAAGAACACTCAAACGATACAAAGATAGTTTTCCAGTTTTTTTGGGCAAGAATCTGGCCTGATAGAACATGAAAAATGAAGTTCCAGAGGCTCTACATGGGCGCGCAACGGTGTAGAGGTAGAAGATGATGAAGAAACTCTTGAAGAGCAAGAAGGGTATAGTTGGCATAGAAGCGGCTATCGTCCTCATAGCCTTCATCATAATCGCGGCTGCCCTAAGCTATGTAGTCATCAACATGGGTTTCTTCACAACCCAGAAGACAAAGGAAGCGATGTCTTCGGGACTTGAGGAATCGTTGAGTGCGCTACAGCTCGATGGGGTGGCGACGGGAAGAACAAACAATGTGAGCCATATTGAATGGGTAGTGTTCCCTGTTAAGCTTTCAGCGGGAAAGGCTTCGATGGATCTGAAGAACGAAACCGTCGTGGTGTCCGTTTACCTGCCAAACGCAACATTGCTAAACCTGTATGAGGGCGTATATAATGAGAGCTTGTACGGATCTGATCCTATTGACTTGAAACAAGTGTTTGATAACATGACAGCGATATTTCAGGGCAGAGAAAACGAAGATATGGCTATGTTTGTGATCTATAATGACGACGGCGACTCTGTGTTGGAGACTAGGGAAAAAGCTTTTTTCATAATTCACTTAGACGAGGATCCTGCGTCTGGCGTAAGGCATACGATGGTGGACTATGATGAAGTGAAGGTTGAAGTGAGGGGAGGGAAGGGAGCCTGCCTAACTGTTGTGAGGACGGCTCCTGGCGGTATGGTTTCCGACTCGTACATCTATCTGGGCTAAGAACGTGTTTTGTTGTCTGTGAGAAATTCTTATTTGAAGGCATCTCTGATAGTACAACGGGATCTCTATGAGTGAGAAACAACCGAAACCTGTGAGCGAGGAAAAACCGAAGCCGCCGCTCGTCCCTACAGTGGTGTCGATTCTCGCGTTGATCGTTTGGGTCATCTTTCTCTTGTGGTTCATTGTGTCCCTGTCACCGGACTTTGATCTCTTCCAGAATATTGTCATAACTCTTGGCTCTTTGCTTTTGGTTGGGCTTGTGGTAGGTCTGATGTGGGTGGTTTGGGGCTTCACGGCTGGCGGTTGGAGCAGCAGCTGATATTGTAGTTGGCTAGGCTGTGAGACTTCTCCTCGTTTGGTTTACTGTAAGGTTTCATCTGCATCCCGAAATCCGATCGCTTGACTAGCATTGGTTACTTTTTCGCAATTCCTTTTTCTCTGTCTTCCCAGTAGGGTCGGGTTCTCAGGTATTGGATTTTGGCTTTTAGGAGGTCCATGTAGAACTCGTCTTCGTCGTAATGCATTTTGCCCAGTATTCTGAAGGCTGTTTCGGGTCCGATGCCTCTGACTTGCAGTGCGATTAAGGCTTTTTTGCCGTGGCTTAGAATTAGGTCGGCTGTGCGTCTTGCATGAGTTAGTTGCTCTAGCTCTTCGGGTGTCAAATCTTTTCCGTCGAGTCTCCTTTTGAGA
>JAOUMI010000051.1 GCA_029881555.1 Candidatus Bathyarchaeota archaeon
AACGGAGCAATTACGCTGGGTATAGGAACGGAAGTAGCAGGCGTCCTAAAGGAGGGAATATCCGTCAGCACCCTAGATGACTTGGACGAATTCATCGCTATGGGCGAGAGAGCAGAGGAACTAACAGGAACGGAGGTACTTCCAATGGAACCGGAACAAATTCGAACAAAGGTTGAAGACATGAGAGATGCTCAGCCCTCCTGGATCTGGGATGCGGTCGCGGAACTTGAGGAAGCTATACGAACGGGAGCAGTTGAAGTCCCTCTAGCTATGACACAGGATGCGGTAGATTATTGGCGCGGCGTTCTCGGCTGACAGAGGTCTTTCCTAATTCCCTTCTTTTTTCCCAATTTTACAAAATGGATGAAGATTCTTGACCACACACGGCTCTGGAAATCGACACAAGTCTAGATGTTTTTCTCTTCAAAGCGCGCTGCGAAGGTCTCTTCTCATCATCGTTTTAGCCTTACCCCTCCCATCATCATTCCAATCTCTTTCCTACTGAACTCTTCAGCCTTCCCAACGCCCAAAAACTCGCCGTCATAAATTACTGCGATCCTATCGCTCAACTGCATAACCTCATCAAGATCGGAGGATATTAGCAAGACGCCCTTACCTTCATCTCTCATCTTGATAAGAAGCTCCCGAATGTAAAGCGTGGATGCAATATCTAACCCACGCGTCGGATGAGCCGCTACCACCAGGGTCGGACGCTTGCTCAGTTCTCTACCGACGACAAGTCTCTGCTGGTTTCCCCCACTGAGACTTCTGGCGACAGTCTTCAAACTCGGAGTTATCACGTTAAAGATCTTCACGAGTCTTTGCGCGAAATCTGTTATCCTATTCCAGTTTAAACGGTCTAATGGAAGGAGGAACTCCGGTTCCCACTGTCGCCCGAGGATAGCGTTCTCTGAAACGTCAAATTCTAACGCTAGCCCGAACCTGCTCTTATCTTCAGGTATATGAGCGAGCCCCATTTTATACAGCCCCTTTGGGCCAACTCCAACGATGCTCATGCCATTAAGCTGAATCTCTCCGCTCCTCTTGGGCCTAAGTCCAGTCAAAGCCTGCACAAGCTCGCTCTGACCGTTTCCCTCAACGCCAGCTACCCCCAGAATCTCGCCAGCATTAACTTCAAACGACAGATCTTTGACGGCGACAGAGCCGAAAGCGCTTATAACTTGCAGGTCTTTAACCGCCAACACCGGTTCTCCAGCGGCTTTTCGCTCCCTAGTCACGCGTGGGACTTCTTTCCCGACCATCATCACCGCCAACTTCTCAGGGTTCGCCTTGCTCGTTGGTATTCTTCCTGTAACCAACCCGTTCCTGAGGACAACTATCCTATCAGAGATCTCAAGCACTTCCTTCAGCTTGTGCGTGATAAAAATGGTAGCCCTACCGGCTTCCTTCAGCTTCCGCAGGGTCCTGAAAAGTTCTTCCACTTCAATTGGTGTTAGGGAAGAGGTAGGCTCGTCAAGAATCAAAACATCAGTGCCCCGATACAGTACTTTTAAGATCTCGACCCTTTGCCGAACACCCAAGGACAATAACTCGACAGGGGTGTCTAGCGGAATACTCAACCCAGCTTCTTCAGCTAAGGCAACCAGCCGTTCCCCCGCGGCCTTTTGCTTGAGGAAAGACAAAAGTTGGATGGGAGAAACACTCTCGGCCTCTTGACCAAGGAGGATGTTTTGAACTGGAGTGTACGTTGAAACAAGAGCAAAGTGTTGGTGGACCATCCCTATGCCAACTCTCAAAGCATCTGAGGGATTGTCAAATTGTACAGTTTTGCCTCCCACGCGAATCCTCCCATCGGTTAGCGGGAGGAGACCTGAGAGAATTTTCATCAAGGTTGTTTTTCCTGCGCCATTCTCCCCAAGCAACCCGACGATTTCGCCTTTCCTCACCGTGAAATTTACGCCACGTAGCGCAATTGTGCCGTCAGGATAGACTTTCCTTACGGATTTCATTTCGATATACGGTTCAGAGCTCATTTTTTTCTCTCAAACTCTTAAACCTTGCCTACGCGCTTAAAGTTTTCGAACGAATCATTGAAGGAGAACTGTTTCAAATAAGCGTCATATTATTATGTACTGATGGACGGGTAGGGGTCTCGCTTTCAAAACTGTCAAACCTACGCCAAAAAGAGAATAAATACACCCATTGGCAATAAATTCTTAAAGTCAAGTAATTATACCTTGAGACTTCAGGATCCAATTACAAGAAGGTGAAATCTGAGAGGGCGTTGTTGATGAAACGTTTCAAGATCTCTGAAGTCCACATACGCCCTTTTATACAATCTGGTGTTGGTGTGCTTCTAGGATTATTACTTGGAGCGTTGTTAATGGTGATATTTCGTTACGACCCAATAATAGCATATTATTGGTTATTCAGAGGAGCATTCGGCAGCATTTCAGATATAATGGAGACGCTTGCTTTCGCAACGCCGCTAATGCTCACAGCGTTAACCTTTGCAATCGGTGTGAAAACGGGGCTCTTCAACATTGGTGCTGAGGGACAAATGTACCTAGGAGCCTTAGGCGCTGCTGCTGCTGCTGGCGCGATTACTCTTCCAGCAGGCCTTCATGTAGCCGTCGCCACAGCGTTTGGGATGTTTTTAGGTGCCCTTTGGGCAATTCCAGCGGCCCTCCTTAAAATGTGGAGAGGAGTTCACGAGGTTATATCCACTATCATGTTCAATTGGATAGCCTTCCACTTCACCATTTACCTAATAATCTATTATTTTGCGGAGCCGGGTAGAGCGGAGAAGACAGCCCCCGCCTTGCCAGGCGCTCGCTACCCTATCTTAATGGAAGGATCGAGCTTAACGGCGGTAGTATTCGTTGCCATAGCATTTTGCATCGGGATTTACATATACTTATGGGGGACGAAAGCGGGTTATGAGCTCAGGTTGGTAGGAGCGAACCCGGATGCTGCCAATTATGCGGGCGTAAGCTCCCGGCGTGTGATGCTCCTCAGCTTCGTCCTCGGGGGACTCGCCGCTGGACTCGCGGGAGCGAGTCAAATTATAGGCAGACCCCCCGCATGGTCCCTTTACGCGACTTTGGGTAACGTCATAACGTTGGGATTCGACGGAATTGGGGTCGCCCTAATAGGAAGAAACCATCCCATAGGCGGCATGTTTGCAGCCGTATTTTATGGAGGGCTGCGGCATGGTAGCAGACTTATGGAGTATAGGGCGGGAGTATATTCTGAATTAGTGCGAGCCATCAGCGGTCTGATCGTTGTAGCACTCGCTATCCCAGAGATCGTGGCTATTATAAGGAGGAGATTTAAAAGATGAAAGCTCTCTCTGGCTTCAAAGGACTCGCGTCGCGTGCGAGGGTCGCCTGGCTTCTTGTTGCTGTAATTTTGGTCGCGTTTCTCTTTTATGTCATCGAAGAATTCGGTCTAAGCCCAGTTTCCCTCTTGGAAGGCGGATTGCTCGCAATGACGCCATTGGCTTTGACAGCGGTCGGGGAATGCATAAATGAAAAATCTGGAGTCGTCAACATAGGACTGGAGGGAATCTTGCTCATAAGCTCGGTTGCGGGGGTTTTTGGAGCCGAACTGTTTGGAAATGGAATTCTCGGGCTTATGGTCGGAGCGCTGACAGGCGCTTTCATAGGATTCGTTTTCGGCGTAGTAAGTGTTTATGGAAGGGCAGATCAAGTCGTTGCAGGAATGGGCATTAACATATTTGCCCTTGGCTTCGTTCAGTATCTCTTGATGTCTATCTGGGGATTTCCTGGAATTCACCTCGTTCAAAAAAGGCTCATGGTACGGCCAATATACACTCCCATCGGGCAGCTCAGCATTGTGACCATTTTTGCGATAATTGCCGCCGGCTTAGCCCACATTTTTCTATATAAAACGGTACTTGGATTCAGGATAAGGGCCACAGGGGAGAGCCCAGAGGCTGTCGATGTGGCTGGTGTGAGAGTCGATCGAGTTAGGATTCTCTCAAGTACCCTTGGAGGAGCATTGTGCGGCTTGGGGGGAGCATTTATGCCCTTGGCTTGGTTCGGTGCCGCCGTAAAAGAAATATCTGCCGGCAGAGGTTTCATCGCGTTGGCCTGTGTTGTATTCGCGGGATTAGAGCCACTGTTAGCCCTCGCCGCTGCTTTCATCTTCGGCTTTGCCGAGGGCTTTTCCTTCGCTGTGGCAGTTACACCAGGAGTCAAGGAAGTCATCCCTTTTTATTTCGTGAACATGATCCCCTACATCACTACTCTTATGATCGTAACGATCGCGATCGGCAGAAAGAGGTTTCCTAAGGCTAGTGGCGTGCCGTATCGAAGAGAATAGCGCGAGCTAGGTTTAAGCGGACTGCTCC
The DNA here is from genome assembly GCA_029881555.1 of Candidatus Bathyarchaeota archaeon. Lineage (GTDB taxonomy): Archaea > Thermoproteota > Bathyarchaeia > Bathyarchaeales > Bathyarchaeaceae. Next base: position 4,337 of record JAOUMI010000051.1, read on the forward strand.
CTTGTTTTCAAGACGACCTTCCCGAATAACAGTTTCAACGTGAAAACTTAGTCATATTACCGACATCAAGATTCCTAAAACCAAGAACGTGAAGATAGTGCGCACGCGATTGTAGAGATAAGCCTCGAGGTTGATGGGCTTACCGAGAATCTCATTGATAGAAGGCACGTCAAGGCTTTCATGGCGAATATGGAAAGACTCCGAAAGTGACGTTTGACGTTGTGGCATCTACCGAGAGATTCCACCCCGGATCGTCAGACCTTTCACTTGGAAAAATTTATATGTTTTTGTGGGCACTGCTGTTTTCCTCGTCGATGAAGGTTAAACCATTGTCTGATGTTCTCATTAAAGACGGCACCATCGTAACAATGGATCCCAAGCGGCGCATCCTAAAAGATGGCTACATTGCGATCGAGAAAGGAAGGATCATGGATCTTGGAAGGTCTGAGAAAATTAGGGCTGAATACAAGTCCGCCGAGGAGGTAATCGACGCCTCAGGGAAGGCTGTCCTTCCAGGACTCATTAGTGGACACACCCACGCCGCGCTGACGCTATTAAGAGGGTTGACAGATGGCATGCGGCTTGATGAGCTGACGCGTAAGTGGTTATGGCCATTTGAAAGCGCCTTGAGACCAGAAGACAGCTATGTAGCGGCTCAGCTCGCATGCCTAGAAATGATTAAGGCTGGCGTAACATGTTTCGCTGACATGCATTTTAACATGGAAGATGTCGCGAAGGCTGTTCAAGATTCGGGCTTGAGGGCTTCACTTTCAGTCGCCATTATGGATCAAGGCGACGTACCCTTAACTTCAGAAGAAGCAGTTAGGCAGAACGAGGATCTTGTCAATAAGTGGCATCAAAAAGCGGGCGGCAGAATCACATGCATGTTTGGTCCGTGCACTGTGAGAACTGCGTCAGCTGAGCTATTTTTGAAAACCAGAAGATTGGCGAGTAGGCACAAGGTCGGAATTCACCTTCACCTATCCGAAGTAGAGGAGGATGTC
>JAOUMI010000052.1 GCA_029881555.1 Candidatus Bathyarchaeota archaeon
TAACTCGTTTGCGCACTGAACCATATCGATTTCACCTTTGCTCTTCTTGGCGTAATCCAGCAGGGCGCTCTCAAGCGATGAGGACTGTTTGATGGTGAGGGAAACTCTTTGCAATTCCACATCCTTGTAAGAGAAGGACTCTTGATTTTTCTGCTTTGGCTTATGAATCTCCTGGCAACTGGCGGTGAGCGCAACCATCTGCCTCACCTCTTCCCTAGTTTCAACTTTCTCTGCGGCGGTGATGGGAGTAGGCGGCTCAGGCAGCCTCTCCGTTAGCCTCCTTTCCAAGACCGTGGAGACTTCCTTGAGTATTTCTTCACTGGCTGGAGTTTTCGCTTCGAATGGCGTGACTTGTTGCGGTGGACTGATGCTACTGATGGCCAGTGTCTCACTGATGCTGTCGTTCACCTTTTCCAGTTCCCATGCCATTTCGGGCATAACCCCGACAAGACGCTCTGTCACGCTTCTGAGAGTTCGAAGTGCAGGAACTAGATCAACCATGATGTCGCTTAGCTCCCTGATGGTCTCAAGTCTCAGGATGACGCGCTCTAAAGCAAGTTGGGTCTGCAAAAGCATGTTGAGCAGTTTTCTAACTTCAGCTAGCTCATTAGCGCAGATTATTGCTCGCTCTCTGTTTTTCCCCTTAACCGCCATGACGCATTTCTCGAAAAGGACCCTGTCCCTCCCGCGCAATCGGATAGTGACCTGTTCCAGCTTTACGTACTGGAACTTCAGTTTGCCTATCGTTTTGAAGATTACTTCTTTAAGCGGTGGAGGGGACTTGAAAAAATTTCTAACCACGATCCACCGCCTGCCCTGAGGTCTAAGGATTCTGCTTGTATGCGCCTTTCACGTAAACTATAACCGGGGGCTCTGGAAGTGAGGAAGGTTCTGGAGGGGTTGAAGTCGAGGAAGTAGCCTCAGTAGGAACAACCTCTTTTCCTTCCTCTGTTTGTGTTTTAGTTGCGGTTTTCTCTCCGAGAATTATGTTAGACAAGTGTTTTCTCATCACTTCAAGGTCGTTCTTTTCAGCGTTTGTTTGTTTCAGACCTCCTTGTATCATCATCATAGCCATTCGATATGATTCGTCGTTGATTTTGCCAATTTCACGCTCGATCTCCAAGTGTATCAGAGCTGAGTTGAGTTCCTTGATCTGTTGGGCACATTTGACGATTCGCTCTTCTACGTCTTTTAGGATACTCTCAGCGTCTGTTTTTAATTGTTTTAAGGCGCCTTCAAAGTTTTCGTGGAGGTCGTCAAACATTTCTGGGGGAATTTTCTTCTTCTCTATGAGCTCATTCAATGCCTGATTTTTCCGCCAGATCAAGGGTATCTCGTTGCAGAGAGCTCTCGCTCTCAACTTGATCAGCGGCAAAAACACAACATCGTCGCCGGATATTCTAAATTGATCACCTGAATACCGAGAAAACCCTCCATTCTCCTGTTGAACGAAAACTCCGTTGATACGATCGTTCGGGTTAATCACAAAGGATGCGATTCGACCGATCTGTCGTCCATACTCATCTCTAACTGATTTGCCAATAAATAGAGAGAGATTGGAAGATGACTTAACCATAGTATCACCTCGCGTTAGTGAGTGTCTGCTGTTTTGCATGGATGCTTCAGGTTTCGCTCAGAGTCTTCTCGCCAATTGCTGGCATGCCAGCGGGCAGCTCTGGGAATTTCTCTTTGATCTTCTGCTCTGCAACTGTGGCTGCTTCAGTTAGAATTTTCTGGGCGTCTTCGTTCGCTGATTCAAAGTTTATGCTTAGTCCGGTGCTCTGGCCCGCGTCTATGATTATCCCGCTGAGCAGGTTTCCGATTTGTCCAAGCTCTCTTTCAGCCTCAGGAAAGATAGCTGACATCCCACTTCTGACGCTTCGCAGCACTCCTACTGCTGGAGCGAGTGTGGTGACGACGTCGCCGAGCTCTGAAACTGTGCTCAGTCTGAGGGCGATCTGTTCTAAGGCGAGCCTAGCGTGCATGATCATTTTTCCCATCTTGCGTATTTCAGCCAGTTCGTTGGCGAAAACGTTGGCGCGGGGCATGTCGTGTCTTGAGTATGCGTCAACGATTCGTTTGAAGATGGATTTGTCGCGTTCTGAGAAGCGGTCGGTTGCCTTGTCTAGTCGTTGAATTTGCATTTCAATGCGTCTGACGGCGAAGTCTAGGCGTGGTTTCAATGCACCTGGAGGTCGGACGGCTTCCTGGATTCTTTTGGTGATAGGTTGTTCTACGTAGTCTTTTTCCCATTTTCTAGCGAATTTCGCGGACAACTTGATTCCTCTAAACAAATGAAGGCGTTTTTTAACGTATTATTACATTTTTAATATGCTTGAAACATTTGAGTATATACATGGCGCTATATCTCGGTTTTATTCGCGTTTTGAACTTTAAATTCCGCATGCAAAGAGAGGTTGACCGTGTTTGCCTTAATAGACAAAACTGTGTAAGTTAAACTCAAAAGGACGAAATTCAGAAGGTAGGGCAAGGTGACCGCGATGAGTGAAAGAATTAAAATACTGGGGATATTTGCGATTTTGGGATTCGTAGCTGGAGTCATAGCCAACTTCACTTACCACAACGTGCTGCCAGTGTTCATTGTGCTCTTTCCAGAAATGCTCAGTGTTGAATGGGTTCTGTCAGGGTTCGTCGGCGCTATTCTAGCGATCTTCGTAATGTTGGTTTGGACGTACTCCAGCAAGCCCTCTGAGTGACAGATTTTCCTTCTTTGATCTCGGTTTTCCTCGTCTTTCATAGTGCTAAGTTTGTTGACTGAGCTGTCTTAGGACTAGACGCATGCTGGGAAAGACTGTCAGCGAGGAATCTCTTCAGCGATCAACTTGTCTACGGAAAGGACGGGTTAAAATCATAAAGATTTCTTGGGAGATCTCTTATTATGTCATTCGTTTTATGAGATCGTTGATGGCCTCTCCCCTGTATCCGGTGACGCCACCGGCTGTGTAGCTTTTTTTTATTTTTCCTTTGAAGCCCTTTTTTGGCGGGTGAAGGCGAAACACGGGCTTTATGTTGGGAAGACTGTTGTATTCGACTTCTGTTTTGTTTATGGCTTCAGCCAAGTCGTCTAGGGATTTGTAGCCCGCTTCTTGAATATATTTGTCGGTTAGTTTTTTGTTGCCGGCAATTCTGCCTCTTTCTTTAAGGAGGAGTGCTACGCTTTCTTTGGAAACTTCGCCCCAAGTTGCGTAATCTTTCGCTTTGTGTAGCATTCCGAGGTAGGAGGGGCGGTTGTCGATTAGAGTGGCGTGGCAGTTGCGGGTTAGGTGAAGCATTCGGAGTGTTTCCTTTGTTTCCCGAAAGATGTCGCTGACTCCGCGAACTCGGATGACGGCTAAGCATTTTCGTTTTTTCTCCATTCTATTTCACCCATTCTTCCGGCGTTATGAGGCTGTACGTTTTTCTGAGGGCGTCGAAGACGGCGTAGGCGAAGGAGGGGACAGTTCTTGTAGAACCGTAGCTTCTTGTCCAGCAGTCTTTGACTCCGGCGAGTCCTAGGATGACTTTGGCTACTTCGCTTGCGACTATGCCTAGGCCTCGGGGGCCTGGGATGAGTGTGATTTCTACTGCGCCGCATTTGCCTCGGGCTTCGAAGGGGAGGGAGTGTGGTTTTCCGCAGGCGCATTGCCAGCTTCCGCAGCCTCTACGGACGAGTGTTATGTTGAGGCGTGCGTTCATGGCGGCTTTTTGGATGGCTGTGCGTACTTGTGGTGCTTTTTCTGAGCCTAGGCCTACGTATCCGTCGCGGTTTCCGACGGCTACGATGGCTTTGAATCGGGATTTTTCGCCTGCGTCTGTTTGTTTTTGTACTAGGTTTATGTTGATGACTTCTTCTTGGATGTCTGGGATGAGGATGTCTACTATTTGGGGTTCGCGTATTTTTAGTCCTTCTGTGAAGACTTCTTCGATAGATGAGATTTTGCCTTCTTGGATCATTTTGCCTAGTTTTGTGCGGGGTTTCCATTCTTCTTCTGGGGGTGTCATGGTTTTTTCTCCTTCTCAAATGATGAGATTATTTTTTCTTTTGTTTGGGTGAAGTGTTGGGGGAGCTGTTCTGGCTGTAGGCCTTTTGAGATGTACTCTGCGAATCTTTTTTGGTAGGCTTCTGGGTCTGTTGATAGTTGTTTTGCGTAGTCGGCGATGTGTTGTCCTTGGATTCTTTTTTCGTCTGGTAAGACGGTTTCACTGTGTGGGACTGTGATGCCTGCGTCGAGGATGCCTTTTAGGGTGGCGAAGATTCGTGCGCCTTTTGTGGGTGTTTGTAGGCCTATGTCTAGGATTGCTTTTTTGATTTTGTGGGTTTTTGCTTTGTGTCCGCATAGGAGTCCGGTTAGGTAGGCGGCTGGGGTGTTTCCGGTTGGTGCTTTCCATCCGTAGGTTTTTGTTAGTTGGTTTGTGTGGGCTTGGGTGATGGTTTGGTCTCCGATTGTTTTGGGTTTGATTATTTGGGTTGTTGTGTGTTTTTGGGTGGTTCTTATTGTTAGTCTGGGCATTCTAGACTGGACTAGGGCTTTTCTTTTTTTGTAGTTGGTTTTTCCTTGTTTTCGTCTGCGGAATGGTACGCGGTATCTGGGGCCTCTAGCCATTATTCTGGTTTCCTTCTTTCTATTGGGTGTTTTTATGTGTGTGAGGGTGGTTGGGCTTATAAAGTTTCTTTCGGTCGGTCGTAGAGCCCTCTATGCCCCCTATATATAGATCATGTATAGCTACCTTTTTGGCGTAGGCAGTTTTTCCGGAAAAATACTGTTTTCAACATTCTTCTGTTATTAAGATTCAAATATGATGCATGTTGAAAATAACGTTTTTCACAAAATCATTTTGCAATTGCAAGCAGTTCTTGTCGCACGGCGACGCAGATATTTGGATCATATGCCCCCCCGTGTCTATCTGAGTTCTGAAAGCAGCCGGAGTTGTTGTTGGTAAGCGAGGAATTCAGAAAACAACGACAACTGTGCCTCTCAGCAGGAGCGGGTTTTCCACCACGGTGGAAAGCGTGGGATTCGATCCCAACGGACACGGTCTCTATTTGGATCATATAGGGCGAGGTATGTTGAAAAGGGGAGGGGGGTCTCCATTTTTTTAGAACAAAAAAATTCACCTCACAAATATGAGGGCACACACCTAACGGTCACGCCTCAATTTCTAGTTTTTCAGAAATGAATTTTCTAGTACTCTGCGATGTGCATATGTACTCCGCGTTTTATGGATTCATAACAGAACAGTCGCGAAGCGCATCCTATGCGGAGGTTTGACATGCGCGTGCAAAAGACATGAACTTAGCAGATAGGGATTTTTCCATAGGCAGTGGA
>JAOUMI010000053.1 GCA_029881555.1 Candidatus Bathyarchaeota archaeon
ACCTTCTTGTCGACGTAGAGTTCACGGAGAAATACTCCGAGGCGATCTACATTCCGGGTAAAAAGGAGTTTTTCCCAAGTTACAGTCCCTAGCGTGTTCAAAAATCACGCATCTTATGCCAAAAAAGTCAAGGAAAACCTCAAGTCTTTCGAATCTCTTCGCGTTACTCCTCCTTCGGAGGCCACTTCTCGCTCAGGAATTTCGGTATTCCAGATGAATCTCTTGGACCCACCAGAACGCGCCACCCACTTAGGTCCTCTATCTCCCCGCTTAACCTAGCGGCCATACCAGGAATAATCAGGTGCCTGTGCTTAACTTTCTGCTCTATCTCTGACTCTTTAATCGCATCTGCGGTCTTTTCCGCCGTCAGATACCTTCCGGCTACAGCGCTTTCAACGCTGATCCCCTCGGTGTCGACTACGAGTAAGTAGCAGTTGAGTTTAGCCGACTTGATATCGGATTCGACTGTGAAGTATGTTAGAGCGTAGTTGGTTGTGAGCAGCAACGGAGAATTCTCATCTGGCTCTCCAAAGATTCTCAGTCCAGATTCAACTGCAACCGGCTTCCTCGGATCCGTGTATATGTTAAATCTCCATATAACAGTCGGTAGTTGAACCCACCCATCGAGGCTATGCATTATTAGTATGTCTGCGTATCTGGACATTAACATGGAGGCAACGTAGGCTTCCTTCCACGCAAGCATATCCTTTGGAGCTTCCTCGCCGATCCAAGCAGTGATGGGTGTCCCTATGATGGGGAAGCTAAGCAGCTTATCTCCCTTTCTGCATGCGTTTCTCCTCACCATGGTGAAGTTGTTGATGGTATCCGATAAGCCTTCGTCAGCGAAGGTCCCCGGGTCAAGCACCAAGTCCTCAACTCCGTACTCGATCATGGTCTTCGCTAAGGACTTCAGAAGCTTAAGGTTGTTCGGAGCAAAGACGGTTAATGGGCAGTTGTACATCAGTGCCAGCTCAGCCATGTCTCTCCAATTGTTCTTCGTCGCCGCGTAGATTAGGGGGTTCCTGTCCTTAATCGCGACTAAACCAGCTTCCATAACGTTGGGACTGAACGAGCATAAGATCAGTGGAAGCTCCGTGGCCTTAGCAACCTTCTCCACGGCTGACTTGAAGGTTGTTGGATCGTTCGACGTTGACCTGATGGCTACCATATCGAGGTTAACTTCCCTTCCGATATAGTTGTAAGAGAATCCCTCAGCTTTCCTCGCTTTGTCTAGAAGCTCATCTTCAGGCATCTCATCCGTTACTTCTATCGCTATGGGCGTCGGGTTGTGATAAGTAAACTCGTGGCGGTACATGACAAGTTTGCCACCAACCTTGGCTGCATGGTTGCCTGTGCCGATGATGATTTCCTTGACTGCTGGCGCCAGCATTTCTCGGAGTTTCCCGTACGCCTCTTCGTGTTCCTTTTCCAGAATCGGAGGGCACTGTTCTACGGAAATCTCTCGGTTAACAACTTTGGCGGCGAAGGCCATGCAGTTGGCTTCTCCGCACTCCTTGCAGTTGGTTCTGGGAAGCAACATGTACACGTCGATAGGGCTGAGTTCCTTTATGCCCTTCTTGATTTCCCTCTCAGTCACATTTCACTACTCCCTATATCTTCACAGTGACCCACTCAGCTATCTTCTCGGGCCTGGCCTTGCCTGCGCTCATCAATTGTTTGACGACCTCCTTCATAGTTCTAACAGCGGCTGGATGCATCATCATGAACAGATCTACCCCAGCTAGGAGCAGTACCAGCGCGGTGACGGTCTCCCATATGGGGCCTCTGAGTTCTCTCGGTTCCCACTCTGGCCCCATCTTCAACCAAGCCTCCCTTGCTGCCCAAGAGTTAGTGGTCCCGGATAAGACCGGGTGTTGAAGCTCTTGGTCTCCCATCAGCGCCGCGATTCTGGCGCGCTCGTGAATGGTAAAAGAGTACTCGAGTCCGTAGCCTAGGGCGGCCGTTGTTAGATCCATTAGTATCCTATCTTTGGGTAGGAATTCATAGAGCCTCCTGTTCAGCTCCTTAGCTTGATTCAAATCTAAGGCTGTAAATGCAAGTGCTATATGTCCATCATTTTTAGCGACTTTGGCCACGTCATCGAGGAGGCCTGCTTCAGCCATGTCGAGCGTGAGGGAGCTTAGCACAACTCTCTCGCCTTGGGCTACCTCGCTCACTTTCTTGAATACCGCGACATCCTTTTTTGGGTCTCCGCAACCTCCAACGATGAGCGGGACATCCACAGCTTGCAGTACTTCCTCTATGGTTTTTGAAGCATCTGCTGGGGATGTGTCCTTGATAAGCGGGTCCGTGCTCACCAGATGAACTGTGACCATTTCAGCCCCAAACTTATCAACCGCAAGCTTGGCCCACGCAGCCGTGTCTTCCATGACATCTTGAACATGCATTCTTATAGCCTTCGGGAGCGACACCTTCATGTCGAATACGTCTAAAGTGACCACTGGTGGGTGGGGAGGAGGTCTCTCAAACATATAGAATGCCGGCGAGGTTGCGCCTCCAATCATAAAAGTCTTTCTACGAGAACCGCCTTCGCCCTTGGTGGCTCCGAGCTTTACTTCTAAGACACTTCCAGGATACTCCTCGATTGGAGGAATGAAATCCTCTTCAACAATAGTTGTAGGTTTCACTTTCGGCGGAGGAGGCGCGACAACTTCTGGCGGAGGGGGCACCGCAACGGCTGGTGGCAGCCATATCTCTAAGTCTCCAATTTCAATGTCTACGTCCTCGAGTTCTACTTCTTGAAACTTCCTTACAAGTTCAAGGAGCTTTGGGCTAATTTTTATGGAAGCTTTCTTTTCTTCCTTCTTTTCGTTCAATTGTTATTTCTCCTCCTCAGCGGCTCTAATGATTACTTTCTTCGCATGGATTTTCGCATCCTTTAGGATTATTTTAAAGCCTCCGACGGAAACTGGCATTGTAGCAACCGTGGCCACCGAAACTGGCGTAGGCATCGGAGCCTCTTTCCTCTTCATCTCAGGTACCGCCTCGGCGGGTATTGCCTTCCACCGCTCGACTACCGGATGCTCCTTTTCTTCAAGGAACACCTTTAGTTCGTCAACTGTTTTCACATCGTTTTCTGTAGCTATCTTGTCAACCACTTCCTCGGGTATGAAATCTTTGACGCGTTCTTTAATGGTTGAAGGCATCCACACAACGCGGCTCCACCCATCATCAACCTGGAGGAACTTAGGTGACCTCATGTACTCTATAGAGACGCCGTGGAAGCCATCCACCTGCCTCCCTCCAGCGGTGGAATCTGCCATGGTGGAGAAAGGTAAACCGTTTACGGTCGTTCCATCGAAAGCCCGGTGAACTATTCCAAGACCATCCACCTCAGGTATGTAGAAAGCTATGCCCTCGAAGCAACCGCAGGAGGTGTGGGGATAATCGAAAGCAGTGTACAACCACACTTGGGTTACTTCTCCCAACGTTTTCTCTTTAAGAACTGCGTTGGCCCCCGTGTATTCGCCCTTGAACGGGTCGATACATTCACCTTTATCGATGCTGAAAATTGGTCCCTTAGGGTCTACTCGTGCCGAGGCTCGACCGTCGAACCAGCTGATGGCTCCGCAGTTAGCGTACCTTTGGGGCGTGATCACACAACAGTGGGTGGGAGCGAAGGACTGACACAGCGTGCAGCCATAGAATGCATCCGCCTCCTCGTCCTTCATTCCTCGAGCTTTGGCGTCGCGAGCTTCGTAGATCTCCATTGTTTCTTTCCACATTTCCCGAACCTTTTCGGGGTCAGTTATAAACGTGATCTGAATTTTCTCGATGAACGGCAGTTCGCTTTTGAACAGCCTAAGCAAGACCTTTCCGATTATGTCGAAGGAGTTTAAGCCTTTTTGAAAAGATTTCTTGTTTAGTCGTAGCCAAATGTCGTAGCGCTGGTTTAGGTGCATGAAACCCTCGATGTAATTGGAGTATTCGTGGATGCGTCGTTCGATGACGCCTTCAAGGTCCTCTTCAACATCTTTGCCAGCAACTTCGACGTATATACCGAGTGGATGGGTGCTTCCCTCTTCCATGTCCTTGATGTCCGGTCCGATCACTATGATTTTTTCGTCCTCAATCTCGTCTAAGCCTTTGGCCTTCACCAGCTCAAACTTGTGTTCTTGTTTAGGACCGCCTAACTCCACGTACATGTCATTTCTCCGAACACGCTCTCCCTCATAGATCACTCCAACGTCTACTGGAATATCCTCAAACATCGACATTTTGATTCTCTCCTAACTTGTTTAAGAAGGTTTTAAGGCTTTCACTCCATTCCTTGTGTGGAGCGTTTAGAAACGCCCAAGTTGTTATGGTTCCTCCAACAACCCTACTTTTCTTCCTCATTGAAAATCTCCTCACAATTCTTTTTCAATGGTGATAATTGCGACGTCTGGGCATACGGTTTGACAGAAGCTACAGAGTGCACATCTAGTTTCGTCTACTAATTTGGGTGGGTAGGCTCCCTTTTCGTTAGGTTCTTTAGAAACCTCCAGCACATCTTTGGGGCAGAACTCTATGCAAAATCCGCATCCTCTGCAACGCTCCTTTATTATACGTATTTCAGCTCGACGGACCTTGGTTTTATCCAAATCTAATGGTTCGCGCCATATTCTCAACGGCATGACAGTCACCTAGCCTTTTTAAACAGCATTTTCGACTTTTCAATTTCTTCTTTACTCACCTTGTCCACGATACTCTGCATTTCCTTGATTTTAGAAGCAAACCTCTCACCTTCAGCCGCGCTTATCCACGCAAGCTGTAAGCGTTCTTTGTTGAGTTCCAACCGCTCTACCTTCTTCCATAGTTTTTCAACTCTTCTTTTGGTTTGGTAGTTGGCGTTTATGTAGTGACAGTCACCTATGTGACAGCCCGCAACCAAAACCGCAGCCACTCCCCTTGCAAAGGCTCTCTCCACAAATTTCGGGGCTACTCTGCCTGAACACATAGTTCGGATGATACGCACGCTGGTGGGATACTGCATTCTGCTTACCCCAGCAAAGTCGGCGCCAGCGTAAGAGCACCAGTTGCAACAAAACGCCACGATCTTCTTGTCAGCGTTTTGCTCGGTTGCGGCGTCGATCTGAGCATAAATCTGTTCGTCTGTGAAGTGCCGCATAGTTATCGCGTCAAATGGACACTCAGCGCCGCAGGTGCCGCATCCAGCGCACGCCGCCTCTATGACCTCAGTTTTTTTCAGCTCCTTATCTGCGGTGATGGCGTTGTATGGGCAGACTCTGGCGCATAGTCCGCAGACCTGGCAGTTTTCTGGGT
>JAOUMI010000054.1 GCA_029881555.1 Candidatus Bathyarchaeota archaeon
AATCATCAAGGTTTCCCACGGGTACGTGCGGGAAGGACTAGACGGAAGGCTGGAGTTACACGTGGGAATGCGGGGTGAGATTCAGGTCTCCCCATCAAGCGCGGTGGATGATGAATATCCTCCTGTCACGCGGTTTACACAAAAGATTAAGGAAATAACGGGAAAACACAAGGAGGCGATTGTGCTCGGCGCTGTTCAAAGCGTCCACCCAGTATCCGAGTTCAAGAGGTCAGACGGAACATGCGGCAAGGTGAGGAGGTTGCAGCTGAGGGACGAAACCGGACAAATAACCGTCGTCTTTTGGAACGAGAAGGTCGACCAGCTGGGTGAAGTGAAAAAGGGTGACTACCTTCAACTCCTGAACACCAGGGTAAAAGAGCAACTCGGCGGTCGAATCGAATTGCACGCTGAAAAAAGAACGCAGATCGAAACTCTCACCGAGGTGCCACCCCATCTCAAACCGCCCCTCGATCTCCCCACACAAACTACAAAAGTACAAGAACTAGAACCAAACATTCGTGACGTACACATTTTAGCCAGAGTCGTGGACGCCAGTGAAGTCAGAGAATTCAAACGCCCAAGCGGCGACAAGGGACAAATTTCCACACTTCTGATAAAAGACGAAACCGGAACCATAAGCCTCAACCTCTGGGATGAAAAGGCACTCCTCTCCGAACGAATCCATCCAGGAGACATCGTGTTGGCTGAGGGAGCCTACACGCGTGAACGGTTCGGAAGGGTAAACCTAAACATCGGAAGAAGAGGAACGCTAAGCTTAAACCCCGAGTTGGCGGAGGCGGAGAAACCTCCACCTTATGAAGAAGTGACAGTGAAAATAGCTGAGGTCAAGGAGGGTGGACCATTCACTGTTAGGGGAACACTTGCAGAAAACCCCACGAACAGAGAGGTCGTCACAGCTCGAGATGCGAAGGTTACAGTTGCCTCCTTTGAGTTAACAGATGACACCGGAAAGATCAGAGTCTCAGCGTGGAGAAGGCTGGCACACCTTGTCAAAGACCTGCCTGCTGGAACTCAAATCGAGATAAGAAACGCGTACGCCAAGAAGGGCTTCGGAGACCAACTGGAACTCACCACCCGCGCTTTCACATCCTTAGAGGTCTTGTCTAAACCAGAAAAATCATCAACGTGAAAACATGATTATTGCAAATGGCTCCAAAAATTCTTGCTATGAATTCGCTAGCAGAACGGAAAATAGCGTCACAACGGAAACTCTTACTCGCTATCGGCCTAGCAACAAGCGAGGCTAAAGCCTTGAGTCCACTCGTCTGAGAAGTTGCTACTAAGATTTGCCTTTACCCACTGTTATTTCGATGGTGGAGACGTTGGACTTTTGACCTCCCTCTCTAATCATTTCTTCCGTGCCAATCTCGATGTTTTTAAGCCCTAGATCCTTCACAAAAGCTCGTCGAAGCAGTTCAACGGTGTCAACGGCTGTACTGATTGCCCGTCCCCTCGCTTTGACTACAACTTCGTTTCCGCCTGCGTTGAAGAAAGTGAGGCAGGCAACAACATAGTTCATCACTGGTTTTCTTCCAATCAGAACAACGTTTTCAGCTGGTTTTTTAGCCACTTCTTTGGCCGCTTCTGCTGTTTCTCTTTTTTCGGGTTTTACTGGTTTTTCAGGTTTTTTCAGGTTTTTTTGTTTTTCTTTTGCCAAGTTTCTCCCTTCTAGTTGATGGTGACGTTTGTGGTAAAGCTATCCTATAGATTGGGTTGGACCCCTCTTATAGTTTTCCATGTCTCATCGATTTCATTTCTAAATGACAAAACCGTCCCTTTTTGGGCTCAGCCCTGTCAACTGTTGTCAATCCATGTTGGCGATCGCTGCGCTAAGTCCCTTGGTCGCTGTACTAAGATCATAAGGCGCTAAGCGGCACGGTTAATAAGCGCCGGAGAGCATTCTATCAATTCAACACTCTCAAGGCGGATGAAAAAGGAGGAAATCAAAAGGTGGTAGTGTTTAAAGAGGTTAGATGGCACGGTAGGGGCGGACAAGGAGTATGGACAGCAAGTGAATTGCTCGCGAAAGCCGCCATACACGAGGGAAAATATATCCAATCATTCCCTGAATTCGGACCGGAACGCATGGGAGCACCAATGCGTGCCTACACCAGAATCAGCGACAAACCCATCAATCTGCACTGCGCCATCTACACGCCGGATGTAGCGGTTGTCCTCGACCCAACTCTGTTCAAGACGGTTCCCGTAACCGAGGGGCTTCCAGAAGACGGCATCTTAGTCGTGAACGCTCGGGAAAGCCCTACCGAAGTCCGGAAGCGACTAAACTTCGCCGGACGCAAAGTTTGGACCGTTCCCGCAACGGACATAGCGGTTAAGATGTTGGGAAGAACAGTTACTAACACCGCTATGCTGGGAGCTGTCGCAAGAGCGTCAGGAATCGTGGGTCTAGAAAGCATAGAAAAGGCTGTAAAAGAACGTTTTCCACTCAAAATAGCCGAGAAAAATGTTGCGGTGGTAAAGGAAGCGTATGGGGAGGCGAAATCGGGATGACCTCTAAACAAAAGGGCTGGAAAGAAATCCCAATCGCCGGCGTGTGCTGGACGCCAACCACAGAATACCTCACAGGAGACTGGAGAACGTTCAAACCAGTCCCGGACCTGCAGAAATGCAACAAATGCCTGCTATGCTACGTGTACTGCCCAGACGGAGCCATCGAATGGAAACGAGAAGCTGAGAAAATCGAATTCAACTACAACTACTGCAAGGGATGCGGCATATGCGCCAACGAGTGCCGCCAAGAAGCGATAAAAATGGTTCGTGAATAGAGGAGGAGCTGAAACGAGAATGACAGTAGTTAAGCAAAAATTGCTTGCACTAAGCGGGGACGAAGCGGTGGCGTACGCCGTGAAACAATCCGATGTGGACGTGGTAGCTGCATACCCCATAACGCCGCAAACCATAATCGTGGAAAAGTTCAGCGAATATGTGCACAACGGAGAAGTGGACACAGAATTCATATGCGTAGAGTCAGAGCACAGCGCCCTAACCGCATGCCTAGCCGCTGCAGCCACCGGAGCGAGAACGTTCACTGCATCAGCGTCCGCTGGACTAGCACTGATGCACGAGATTCTGTACGTAACGTCAGGTTGCCGGGCGCCAGTTGTAATGACAATAGTGAACCGAGCTCTATCCGCCCCCATCAACATACACTGTGACCACGCAGACAGCATGGTAGAACGAGACGCAAGTTGGATACAGATCTACGTTGAAAACTCACAGGAAGCATACGACTCCACCATACAAGCGTTCAAAATAGCCGAGCATCCAGATATACTCTTACCAGCCATGGTTATGCTGGACGCGTTCTTTCTTAGCCACACGCTGGAAAGTGTCAACGTGTTACTTGATGCAACCGTGCGTGAATTCGTTGGGACACGAAAAATACCGCTCGTAAGAAGTCACGAAGGCAAACTGGTGCCTTTTAAGCTGGACCCGAAAAACCCCGTAACCATGGGTCCGCTGGACCTTTACGATTACTACTTTGAACACAAAAAACAGCAAGAAGAAGCGATGCAAAGAGCCCTGCAAACAATCAAACAAGTACACGATGAATACGGGGAGATAAGCGGGCGCAGATATGGAAACGGACTCATCGATCCCTACCGACTGGAAGACGCTGATATAGCTGCCATATGCGTAGGATCAACGGCTGGAACAACCAAAGTTGTTGTAGATCAGCTTCGCGCCAAAGGAGTAAAGGCTGGGTTACTCCGCCTAAGAACCTATAGACCGTTCCCATCACAAGACCTAAGAGAAGCGCTGGAAAACGTGAAGGCTATAGCGGTTATGGATCGAAGCAACAGCTTTGGAGCCTATGGAGGCCCAATATTCCACGAAGTGCGCCATGTCCTCTACGATGCCCCAACACGCCCACAGGTGGTCAACTATATTTACGGACTGGGAGGAAGAGACATGCCGCAAACCCTCATACACGAAATCTACAAAGACCTGCAAAAAATCGTAAAGACAAAACGGGTTGAAAAACCTGTGCAGTTCATAGGAGTAAGAGAATGAGGAGGAGAGAAGAATGAGTTCTGAATGGAAATTCACAACTAAGGACCTCGCAGAAAAACCCGAACTCCTGATGCCTGGACATCGAGCGTGCGCAGGATGCGGACCAGCCGTTGTGTATCGGCAGATACTGAAGGCTACGCGAGGGCCGATAATAGCAACAAACGCAACAGGGTGCATGGAGGTTGTCACAACCATATACCCCTACACAGCATGGAGAATTCCCTGGATTCACACAGCATTCGAAAACGTGGCTGCAAACGCAGCCGGAATCGAGACGGCACTGAAGGTCATGAAGAGGAAGGGACATCTTAAACATGACCATATTGATGTGATAGCCTTCGCGGGAGACGGGGGCACCTACGACATCGGCTTACAAGCTCTGTCAGGGGCAGTTGAAAGGGGTCACGACTTCCTCTATGTCCTATATGATAACGAGGCGTACATGAACACTGGCATACAGAGGAGCGGTGGGACACCTCACTGTGCTTCGACCACCACCTCGCCTGCTGGCCGCGTGATCCCTGGTAAGCCCGAGTACAAGAAGCCTATTGCAGACATCATGGTGGCTCACGGCATTCCTTACGTGGCTGCAGCCTCGCCCGCCTACTGGCGAGATCTAATTACAAAGGCTCGGAAGGGCTTAGAGGTTAAGGGCCCCGCATTCCTACATGCACTCGCGCCTTGTCCGCGTGGCTGGCGTTATGACACAAGTAAAACAATCGAGATTGCGCGTCTAGCGGTGGAGACCTGCGTTTTTCCACTTTGGGAGGCTGTTGACGGCGAACACTCTTTGTCGGCTCCGAGTAAGGTTATTGCTTTAAAGCCTGAGCGCAAGAAGCCGGTTAGAGAATATCTGAAGAATCAAGGTCGCTTCCGACATTTGTTCACACCCGAGTTTGAGCACATCATCGATGAAATTGAACATATCGTCGATAGGCGGTGGAAACTGCTACTCAAGAAGTGTGGTATGGCGTAAATTCTAAATTAGCACAAGCAGAGCGACTAAAAGAACACCAGTCGCTGAGAACAATGAAACAGCCAGCCTTTTGGCTTCCCTAGCCGTTTTTTCAGCGAGAAGACAGAGCGCGCCTATCTGTTCCTCTCCAATAACCTTCACCCCAGAAATAGTCTCCGTGCGCCACGAAACCTCTGAAAGCTCCAAGTCATTCAGCGCGTCTATCGCAACCTGCCGAACATAGCTAATGAGCTTTGCGTTG
>JAOUMI010000055.1 GCA_029881555.1 Candidatus Bathyarchaeota archaeon
CAGGAAGCAGCGCTACGGCAAAAAAAGGGGAGATCGCGGGGGATGTCACCACATTATGGGCGTTAGAACAAACGCCTCTGCGAAAACTGTGAAAGAAATTGTAGCCAGACTCACAGCTTAACACGTTAACAATGACACAGTTAATTGAGCACACCGGGACTCACAGTTCCACGGCCCGAAGGTATGAACTTTTGTATCTCCTCCAATGGAATTTCCTGAACTCTTTTTTCCAAGGCTTTTGGAGCTTTCTTGGCCAGCAACTTTCGTATCTGCTTGGCAAGTCCGCCACTGGACTGCTTTCCAGGGATTATTTCGACGTAAGTGCTCGTTTGTTTGGAAACGGCATCAACTGGACCTCCAATTATCATCGGCTGCTCTTCTTTTATCTCAACTCCAACAGCGACCCTTAGCGGAACATTTCGAACGTAGTTTTTTGAACCGCGAATCATGAACGCCCCCTTCTTGAGATGCTGGCCTGACGGAGGACTCTTGCTCACCTGCTCGGGAGAAAACCAGTAGACATCAACCGCGCCCAACATTTCCCTCCAAGCCCTAGAGTAGGAAGCCGCAAGCTGGGCTGACTCCCCTATCGTCTGTTGAGACGGAGTTTTTCCTTCGGTCTTGATTAAAACGAAGGGTGCACCGGGAATGTCGGCGTGGAACACTATGTCTTGGGGCTCCATATGTTTTTTGATAAGAATCTCGTTGGTTGTTGCGTCTCTTCCACCGATCACCAGAAAGCCGTCCGACGAGCGGAACCATCGAAACTTTTCGTACCACGCCTTTTTTCGTCTCTTGGGTGGGGGCTTTGTGATTTCCCTTGCTTGCTCTACGCGTTCTCTTTGCAGTTCACTGATCTTGGCTTCGACGTCTCGCATGGCCTTCTCAGCACCTTTCAGTTTCTTTGCAGCTTTCTTCGCACTTGTGTAGTAACGTGACGCGTCGGCTTGTACAGAATGACGAAGGTTGAGCGAGAACAACAAACCCTCCACAGAAACGTTGAGGATTAGGCGTCGGGGCTCTAGGGAGTGAAAGTAAACAGCGGGGACACGCCTCGCATCCCTTTCCTCTTCCATGTCTGAGACTATTTGCTTCCACGGCTTTCCTCTTTTCTTTTCATCCATGATTTTCTGAACGAGGTGCTGAAGCTCGCCGAGGTGCGCGAAGATCGCATCGCCGATTTTCCTGTTTCGTTCAGCTCTCTGTCCCAAATCTTCTAGGGCTTTCTGTTGACTTTGGAGTATTCTCTGTTGCTTTTCTAGTTCTCTTCCAGCCCCTTTGTCAGCTTCGACCTGTTTTTCTTTTAGGACCATCCCCATGTAATACTCGTCAACAGCTTCCTCGAAAGTTTTGTACACTTTTTGTTTGAGGTGGGCGTATTTTTCCAAGGGGATGGGAACCACATCGATTCGGTTGTCATTATCGTCTGTTATGATGCGGGGTTCGGTTTCTCCAGCAGCAATAAGGGAGAGAATTCGGCGGAGGTGAACAAAGATTCTGTCGATCTCCTGCTCCCTAAGGCTCTCGCATGGAACATTCTTGTCGACTTTTGCCCGAAGCAGAATTTCCTCAGCGTACAGACCTCCTATGCTCAAGAACTTCGTGAGACCCCTCACTGTTTCCAGCCGTCCTAAACCTCTTATCTTGTCAAGTTCTTGCTGGCTTAGACGTTTGGGGTTTTTTCCACGGGGCGGGGCCTGACGGAACACTTCGCCTCGCAGGATGTTTCGATCCCGCATTCTTCGGTAGGTTAGGGCGTGGAGAACCTCGTTTTGCGGGCTCACTAAAATGATGTTTCCTTCTCCGAACAGTTCGGATACAAGTTGGAATTCTCCCTCTCCAGTGCTCACCCTGATGATTACGATTCGCTCAAACTCGTGTTGTTCGACCTCTATGACCCTGCCGTTTCTGAGGTGCTTTCGGAGGGCCATGCAAAATGCTGGAGGCCTTTGCGGCTTCTTGAGGGCATATGAGGTTAGATGAACTCGCTTCCCCGCTTCTATGAGCAGATGGTAAGGGGGTTGGCTGGGTTGACGAAGCTTTAAGACCAGAGTAACGTGATTAAGTTGGTAAATGTTGTCGATGCGAGCATCTCTGATTAGTTGATTGAGCTCAGAAGTGATCAAGGCGATGTCGAAGCTCGTCATCTCCGCCTTCAAGCGATTTCCCCCAGAAAGGTGTTGAATTGAACGCTAATAAATGCTTTATACTCACGTAGGTTCTCTTCTTTTTTACAACTAAACTGTTTGAAACTTAGCTCTGTCCCTTTTGTGCGGATTGCTGATCGGTGTTGTTGTGTTTCACTCGCGCGGATTGTTCAAAAGGTTGAACGAGATGTTCAAAAGTGTTGTTTTAAATCATAGTATACGCATAGAACTTATGGTAAAAGCTTGTTGGCGGACCAGTGAAATGATGAAATCTCAGAAGTCTGATTGGAAAGAAAAATTCGATTCTTGTTTGCTTGAAATTGTGGACGAAGCGCTGGCAGCATTCTTCGGGAAGGAGGCTGCCGAACTAATTTACATTTATCTTGAAGAGAATGGGTTGAAGAAAAGGGATATTCCCAACAAAATTAAAGCCTTTTCACAATGTTTGGCGAAGGTCTTGGGCGACGAAGCAATTCTAGTAGGGAATTACATCAAAAAGAAACTGTACTCAAAATTCAATATACAACCTAAAAGAGGAAACCCAAGTTTCGTGGAAGTAGCAGTTGCAATAAAATCGTTAGATACCGGATTTGTAAAAAGCATCTATGGAGCTTCTCTGTGAAATTGAGAGTCAAAATCTCGAGAGCGCATATGCCTAACAGGGATATCTTGCGATCTCCCGTAGCCGTGTTGTGCTAGAGGCTTGGATAATCCTCTTGTATAGGCGCACAAGCTTCCCGCATTTCCTTCCCAGAAGTCTTGTTTGGATACGTCGCCAACACGGATGAACAGAAAATCTTTAGAAAGAGAAAATGAGAAATACTTATATCACTCTACTGAAGCCCTCAAGGAAAACGTATGGGATCGAATTGAAGCCTCTAACCCTTATTTACTGGAGCAGAGTTTGTTTCGGCATCGTCGCCGCACTGATATCTGCTGTTGGCAATTTGGCATCACCTGAGCTATTCAAGAGTTTATTGCAAGGGGTGTCGATGGCGATTATCGTTTACATCCTCAGCTACTACTTTCTCAAGTCGCAATTCATCGCCAAGGTGGAAAAGCCTTCCAAGGTGTTATGGACCGGGATAGGCGCCTACTTCCTCACGTGGATCGTCACATGGACACTCTTATTCACCATGCTAAAACCACCAGGCTAACGAGCAAAATCCGTCTGCATCGGTCTATTAGACTCACGCTACCCTAGAGAGTTCAGAAAAATAGTTTCAGAAAAATGACCGTGGAACTATCCCAGTTTAGCCTGCACGATCTTCTTAGGCTTCCTATCTTCCTCAAGTTTTACTAAAACACGCGTGTACTCAGCCCAAGCTCTAAAGAAGCCACGATCATAATTCGAGTGAAGCTTGTTCTTTTCATGTCTGGAAAACTCCCGCCGATACTTGGTTAATTCCTGTTTATTGTTCAATTTCATCTTTGAGACAAACACATACCGATCATCGTTTGACCTGTGAGCCAAGATCATGCCGTTAAGAGCCCTTAAAAATCCGCTGTTGAACTCGTTTTTCTTCACATCCTTGCTTAACCGCTCCAACTCTCGTTCTGCCTCAGCGAACTGCCTGCTTGTAATGAGTTGGAAGAAACGAGTCACTAGGGCTGGCGGTATTGGCATCTTACCTTCGGCTCTCATCCTCTTCCGTTACATCTTCAACTCCGCTTCCGGTGATCTTAAACACCCTCTCCCCCTCGGGCAGATACGGACTGGAAACAAGACGGGCAATCCTCACTCGTCCCCGCGCAGACTTGCGGAGATAAACCCGTGTATGACTCGTGTGCGCAACGATGTGGCCACCAATGGGGTGAACGGCATTACCGAAGAAGACATCTGGCTTAGACATCACCTGGTTCGTTACCACTGCAGCAGCGTTGAAAGCTCGAGCTAGGCGGATCAGCCTGTGCATGTGCTTGTTAAGCTTCTGCTGCCTCTCCGCGAGCATTTCCCTGCCGAGATATTCGCTTCTAAAATGAGAGGTTAGAGAATCCACGATAATCAGGCGAATTCCGTTTTCTTTGATAATTTCGTCCGCATTCTCGAGGAGAAACGTCTGGTGGTCCGACGTGTACGCCTCAGCATAAATGATGTTCTTAACGACCTCTTCTGGATCCAAACCCAGATGCTGTGCCATCTGAACGATGCGTTCTGTTCTGAAGGTGTTTTCAGTGTCCACATAGAGGGACCCGCCGCCCAACCCACCCCGTTCAGGGGGCAACTGCACGTTCACACACAGCTGATGGCAAAGCTGGCTCTTGCCACTTCCGTACTCCCCGTAAAACTCCGTGATAGTTTGGGTCTCCAGCCCTCCTCCCAGAAGCTCGTCCATCGTCTTGCTCCCGGTTGTTAGGCGCAGAACGTTCTGCCGCATTTTTATCAGTTCGTCCACGCGAATGAACGAGACGGCGATGGTTGACCGTGCCGTGCGTGTGACTTCCAGCGCCTTCTTCTCGCCGATTCCGACTGACTCGAGTTCTTTTACTGTGGCTGTAGCTAGGGATTCTACTGTGTGGAATCCCAGCTCGCGTAGTTTCTGAGCTGTTGCTGGTCCGATTCCAGGCAGGTCTTCGATGTGCTCGTATTTTTTTTCTTCCAGAGGTGGCTCTTCAGCCATTTTGTTGCCTCAAGAGATGTCTATTAGAGCGTTGCGTATTTAAATTAGACGAGGTAAAGTATAAAAAATTCTGCGGGAGTAGAGGCTGAAACTAACAGTATTCTTGACTACGTTCACATCATTTTCGCTTGCCAAAGGCTTTCTTATCGTCCATGTTGGTAACGTACTCGAACCCGGCTTCCAAGAGTTCTTAGTGTTTCGGCAACTCTAACCGTGAAGTCATCGCTGTCTTCCAATCCGAAGATGGTTGATTCTGTCGCGACGTGCAACAAGGTGTTTCTTATGTTTTTGTGGCTTGGGAACTTCGTTTGCGCGCGCAACGGGTGATGCTTTCAAAAGGCTTGTTGCTAGATGAATTGGGGAAGTACTTTTTCGCCGTAAAGCTGAATAGAGTTGAGGATGTCTTTTTGAGGCACCAAAACCAGCACGAAATGTTTCACTCCAGCTTCCATAAACCTCTCGATTTGATCGACAACGTTTTCTGGCGAC
>JAOUMI010000056.1 GCA_029881555.1 Candidatus Bathyarchaeota archaeon
GTCCACAATGTCCGGCCTGTTCGTTGCGGCAATAACCACTACGTTCTCTAGAGTGACTATTCCATCCATCTCTGTGAGAAGCTGGCTGATTACCCGCTCCGTCACGCCGCTATCCCCGTAGCTCATTCCTCTCCTAGGCACGAGCGAGTCAAACTCGTCGAAGAAAATCACCGATGGAGCCGCCATCCTCCCCTTCCTAAACACCTCGCGAATCGCCTTCTCCGACTCACCAACCCATTTAGAAAAAACCTCTGGACCCTTTATGGTGATGAAGTTGGCCTCGCTCTCGGTGGCGACCGCTCTCGCCAGCAGGGTTTTTCCGCATCCCGGTGGTCCGAAGAGCAGGATGCCTTTTGGGGGATGTATTCCCATTTTCGTGAAGACCTCTGGGGTTTTCAGCGGCCATTCAACAGCCTCCCTGAGTTCTTCTTTCACGTCCTCTAAACCGCCTACTTCATTCCAATGAACCGCGGGTATCTCTATGTACACTTCTCTCATGGCCGTCGGTGTTATCTCCCTATAAGCGTTCATGAAATCTTCCATTCGAATATCCATCTTCTCCAGAATACTGGGTGGAATTCGCTCCTCCTCAAGGTTTATCTCCGGCAAGTATCGACGCAGAGCCTTCATAGCTGTTTCACGCGCTAACGCAGCTAGGTCTGCTCCAGTGTAACCGTGTGTTATTTCAGTGAGTTTTTTCAGATCAACATCCTCAGCCATCGGCATCCCTCTAGTGTGGATCTGCAGTATTTCATGTCGCGCCTTTTTGTCCGGGACCCCGATCTCTATCTCCCGATCGAATCTTCCGGGTCTTCGAAGAGCTGGGTCGAGCGCGCCTGGCCTGTTGGTGGCGCCGACCACTATGAGGTTTCCTCTCCCCTCTAGTCCGTCCATGAGGGCAAGAAGCTGTGCAACCACTCTTCTCTCAACTTCGCCGGTAACCTCCTCTCGCTTTGGTGCGATGGCGTCGAGTTCATCGATGAAGATGATGCTGGGCGAGTTTTTCTGGGCTTGCTGAAATATCTCGCGAAGGCGGGCTTCTGACTCTCCGTAAAATTTGCTCATGATCTCCGGCCCGTTTATGGAGAAGAAGTTGGCTTCTGACTCGTTCGCTACGGCTCTTGCGAGCAGGGTTTTTCCGCATCCTGGCGGTCCGTGTAGGAGCACTCCCTTAGGCGGCTCTATTCCCAGTCTTTGGAAGAGTTCAGGGTGTCGGAGGGGAAGTTCAACCATTTCGCGTATTCGTTGGATCTCTTCTTGGAGTCCTCCTATGTCTTCGTAGGTGGTGCGTGGCATGACTTTGGCTTCGGGTAGGGGTTCGGTTAGGATTTGCAGGTTTGTTTCGTATGTGATTCTTATGATTCCGTGGGGGCGGGTTTTGGTTACGGTGAAGGGTATGGCGTGGCCAAGCATCATGACGAGGGTGGTGTCGCCTTCTACGAGAGTTCTTTCCATGAGTCTGTTTTTGACGAAGTTGGTGAAGTCTTCGTCCACGTTTAGTCGCACATCTATGGGAGCTAGGACGACATTTGCTGCGTTCTTCACTTTTCCCGGTCGAATCTTGACGTATTCGTTTATAGCTACGCCTGCGTTTTTGCGGGTGAAGCCGTCGATTCGTATGATTGCTCTGCCTTGATCTTCGGAGTAGGCTGGCCAGACAATCGCTGCTGTGGCTCTTTTTCCAACGATTTCGATTACGTCGCCTGCGGAGATGGCTAGTTTTTGCATGGTTCTTTGGTCGATTCTGGCGATTCCTCTGCCTACGTCGCGTTGTCTTGCGTCTCCAACTCTCAGTTGAACCTCGCTCATTCTTGAGCTCCCTTTTTTGTTTTTGAACGTTCTACCCTTCGAAAGAATAATATTCCTATATAAACTTTAAAGGGGCTAGACTTTTCGAACCATCAGCGTTTCTGTTTGGCTTATTTCATGAATCTTTTGTAGTTGTTTTTCCACTTCGTCTAGGGCGCCAGGTTTTTCTTCGGGGATGATGATGTGGGCGATTAGTGCTTTGAGGCCGTAGGCTATGGGTTCTTCATCGAACTTGTAGACTGAGGCGTGTTTGGGTAGTTCTTTCTCTATTTTCTTTTTCAGTTGGTTGAGGTCTGTGGTGATGTCGGATGGGAAGATTTTGATTGAGATTATTACTTTTGACATGTGGTTTTCCTTCTTTTATGGTCCTGTGAATCCGCATTTTGGGCAGCGGTAGGGTCTTCCGAATTTTCGGCATTTGGAGCATCGTCTGATGATTATTTCTCCGCAGTTGGGGCATGGGAATTTTGTTGCTTCTGTTCCTGGGGTTATGATTCGGTGGCATGAGGTGCATGTGGGCACGCTGATTGTGGTGGTTGTTTTTTCTGTCACGCTGATTCCTCGAAGGTGTTTTGGTATGTGTGTGCTCCTTTATATTTGCTGTGTTTTCGTAGTCTCTGTTGTGGATTCTGAAAAAAAATCTTGGGACCCCTCTATACGGGGGATGGGGGGGAATTGTTTAAAGGGGTTTTTGGGAGAGTAGGTGTTGGCTTTGATTGAGACATGGCTAGAGAGGAAGAGATGTGGGCGGAAAGTTTGATGTTGTGGTGGTTGGGGGTGGGGTGTGCGGTTCTTTCTCGGCTTTGACAGCTGCGGGGCTGGGCGGGGAGGTAGTGGTTTGTGAGGAGCATGGGGAGATAGGTGTGCCCCGACATTGTGCAGGTCATGTGAGTATCAGTGGTTTGAGGCGTGTTGGGTTGAGTTTGCCGAAGGAGATTGTGGAGAATGAGTTCAGGGGGGCTGTTTTCTATTCTCCATCGGGTAGGCAGTTTGTAATTGAATGCTCTTCTCCTGTGACTTGCGTTTTAAACAGGGAACTTTTGGATAAACATGTTGCGGATGTTGCCGAGAGGGCTGGAGTGCGGTTCCTCTTGAAGTCGAGGGCAGAATCTTTTCTCGTAGATTCCAATTTTGTTAAGGGAGTTGTAGTTGGGAGGAAAGGGACTAGGGAAACTTTGGCGTCCAGCCTTGTGATAGATGCTGAGGGATGTTCGTCGGCTTTATTGAAGAAGATTGGACTGCAAACGCTGGATAGGTCCATGGTCGTGCACGCTATCCAAGCGGAGGTGGATATGGTGAAGGGGGTGGATATGGATCGGGTTGAGGTGTATCTTGGCAGGAGATATGCTCCGGGCTTTTTCGCTTGGATCATTCCTAGGAGTGATGGCTCGGCTAAGGTGGGTCTGGCCACGAAGTTTGGCGACCCTAGAGAATATCTAAATCGATTAATGCGTAATCATCCTGTGGCTTCCAAGAAACTGGCAAGTAGCAGAGTCACCGCCTTCTCTCTTCATCCCATTACGCTTGGAGGGGCGATTCCCAGGACGTACTGGAACGGACTTCTTGTTGTGGGGGATGCTGCTTCGCAGGTGAAACCTACTACTGGGGGCGGTATCGTCTTCGGGTTGTTGTGTTCTAGGATTGCGGGTGAGGTTGCTTATGAAGCGCTTGAGAGCAACGATTTTTCTGCGGGCTTTTTGTCGCGGTATCAGTCTCGATGGAGGGAACTGATAGGATTTGACTTGTCGGCGATGCGTCAACTCCGTAAAATGCTGAACCGTTTGCCCGATGACAGGATTGACAGGATCATTGGGTTATGCTCTAAATTTGGGGTGGGTAGAATCCTTGAAGAAATTGGGGACTTGGACTTTCAGGGGAAGTCGCTGGTTCGTGTTTTTCAACACCCAACAGCGCTCATAATAGCGCTCTACTCATTTTTTTCCTCGCTCACCTCACCAGACAACATGTGAAATGTTTCTGCAACAACGGATTAACATTTGAATCGCTTTACGCAACGGATATGGACGGAGTGAAAATCTTCAGAAAACGGAAATAGCAAAAGCTTGCGGATTTGCCCAAGAGCTAGCATATTGGAATTAATCTGCTTGCAGTAGAGACATTCCCCGCAAACCCCCATTTTTGTTGTTGGTAGCTAGTTCGCGTGCATTATATAAGCGAAGAGCATCCATACGCATTTTCGAGGAGAAGTATGAAAATGAGCGAGATTTCCAAGGAGAAGAGAACCTCGATTGATTGGGTTTCTGCCAACGAGAAGAAAATTTCTGATTTCCATCAGCTCATATGGAACTACGCTGAAACGGCTTGGCGCGAGTACAAGTCGGCCAAGGCCTACTGCAACTTTCTGAGGCAAGAGGGCTTCGAGACTGTGGAGGGAACAGGTGGCATGCCCACCGCCTTCCTAGCCACTTGGGGCGAGGGTAAACCAGTCCTAGGAACCTATGCTGAATACGATGCGGTGCCAAGCAACTCCCAGAAGGCCGTGCCCTACAGGGCTCCGCGAGACGGTTTCCATCCTTGGGCTCCAGGACACACTGATCCACATTCCGGCTTAGGCGTAGCCGCTCTCGCTGGCGTTCTGGCCGCCAAGGAGGCCATGGTGAAGCACAACCTGAAAGGAACATTAAAGCTCTTTGGTGAGCCGGCTGAGAAGGTTTGCGGTTCCAAGCCTGTCCACGCCGCGAAAGGCTATTACGACGACTTTGACGCTTTCATAAGCTACCACCCGGGTTACAGCAAAAGGCACAACACCGCACTTTGGGATATACAATGCGGGTCCTACTGGAGCATTGTGTTCACCTTCGAGTGTATGGATCCCGAGAAGTGGGTTGGAGAAGAACTGCTTGCTTACCCGGGACATCCTCACGCCGCGGCTAGGTGTCCAGCCGCCATCGACGCCGTCTGCATGATGTACACCATTACAAAATACACAAAGGAGGCCATGCTGCCCCACACTGGCTTGTGGTCGCTGAACGAGTTCATCATGATCGCGGGACAGTGCACCTCAGATAACGAGCCACCGCGTATCAGTCAGATCCAGTACTGTTGGCGCTCCCCAACCCTCCTCATGCAGCAACAGATCTACAAGGTGTTGCGGAACAACGCCAAACACGTGGCCGAAGTAACGGGCTGCAACCTTTCAACTCGCTGGATTACAAAGACGCGAGTAGGCTTGACAAACCACGCCATGGCA
>JAOUMI010000057.1 GCA_029881555.1 Candidatus Bathyarchaeota archaeon
AGCTACTCTTAACGCTTCGGGAACGTTGCTTCGTGTAGAAGTGCTCCTCAAAATCTTTCCAGCATCCTTTTCCGAGATCCCTGCAATCTGCATGTACACGGCTTCTTCAGCCCCTCGCGTGCGCACCTCGATAATTTTTCCGGCGTTCTCCATCGCTTTCCACCGTTTTTCACGTTCAGGCAAGTTTTCAAGAGCTTTCCTTATCTCTTCAAAGTCAGGCTTCTCTCGGGTAACCGCTATGAATGGCAACCCCACTTTTTCAAAGAGCTCCTTTATGTCCACCACGTTGAAACCTGCAAACGTGACGCCGTCTAACACAGCCACTCGAATCTGATCGTAGTGAGGCGAATCCATTATCATAGACTCTATTTTTTCCGTTGCGTCCGTCCCATCAACCTCGACCTCGGTTCGCATAACTCCGTCAAGCCAGTATCCGCCCCTATAAACAACCCCAACAACGTCAACTACACCCTTTGTGTGTGGGACAAAGACCCCGTCATCGATGCCCAACACCCTGATCTCCGGTTTCACCGTGCGAAACTTAACAACCTTCTCCTCACTCATAGGGTTGCACCGAGCCTTTTCTCTATCTCCTGCAACAGCTGGGTGAACGCGTCGGTGGGATCGTCACCTTCCCCGAGGATTTTTAAGCAGTCCTCGAAACTCATAGCCTCTTGTATCCAAGCATAAACTATCAGCGCCTCAGCGGCATTTCCTTGGG
Organism: Candidatus Bathyarchaeota archaeon; assembly: GCA_029881555.1. Taxonomy (GTDB): domain Archaea; phylum Thermoproteota; class Bathyarchaeia; order Bathyarchaeales; family Bathyarchaeaceae. Next base: position 722 of record JAOUMI010000057.1, read on the forward strand.
CGTGGCGGTCGATCCTCCGGGGCAACATCTTTCTCAAACCAGACCTCTTCACAGCTTCGGCTAAGATTCGGTTGTTCACCTTGGCGCCTTTTGGTCTCTGAAGCTTCTGTGACAATGCGAGAGAGTGGACAAAGTTCACGTAGATGTCGCCCAGCCCTGCCAAATCCTTGTCGAGCAGCACTTCCTGAAGACTTTCATATCTCTTAAGAAAACGACTTACCTTTATTTTTGCTGCCATTCCTTTAACGCCTTCTTAAAGGACTCCCTGAACCCCTTGCTTCTCTCCCGTATTTTTTTCGCCGCGTCTTGCAATGCGGCTTCTGGCTTTCTCTTCTCCTTTGTTCGCACATACACGGTGGGGTTGGAGATGAGGGGATGCTTAATATTGTAGCCAGCCATCTCGATCGTGTCGTCCTCTAAGAGGGCTTTCTGTAACACGTTTCCGAAGGTGTGCCCTTCACCCTCGATCTCTATTTTTAGCTCGTTAGCGGTTTTTTTCAAAATTTTGATCTCTATGTTAAATCTCCCCTTCGCCGTAGTCGGAGGCAATCTTACGTCTTTCAATTTTGCCGCAACTGGTGCATCGCATCCTTAGTCCTTTTAAAGGCAGCATTTGCCCACATCGAGAGCATAAGGCGTAGACGACGCCGAGATTTTTATCCGCTGTCGACAGGTGAAGTACTCTGTTCTTGTCGCTAACCACCCTAGCTCGCATTATGTCACCTGCTTTGCACACGTCAAACATGCTCTCGACGAATCCTGGGCTCACGTCAGAGATGTGTAGGATGCCCGTGAAAGAGCCTGAGATCGATTTTTTGCCTATCTTTATTATACGTAGTGTAGCGCTTCTGCTCTGCACATCAGAAACTTGGCCAGTTACTGTACTACCCACTTTTGGAACGCCCACCGCGTGAACCAGAGGAAACACCGAGATCTTCTTGTTTAACATGTCCATAAGCGTGCGCCCAGTGACCTCAGAGTATATGGTGCCCTCTTCCTCGTATGTTCCTGGGCCAAGTGTGAACTCCTCAATCACTCCCAATCGGTCTCCCGGCGCAACGAACTGCCCGCTTTTCCTCGCTGAATCAGTCATTCCCTTTCCCTTCTATCTGATAGAGATCGGTCTGAACACGGTGTTTTCTTTTGGTGTGAAACTTGAAGAGCCATGGAATTTCTATTTCCATAGGAAAGACGCCTGTAACCTTTCCCCCACACTTCTCAATAAACCTTTTGATAAATTCCCGGCTGCTCTTTCCGCTCTTGTGAAGGGAGTATACTCTCTGACCCAGCTCCAAGGATTTCTCTAAGAACTTTCGATCCGCCCCTCTTCTCTGCACACCAAATGGGGGATTCTGCAGAACCGTGTCGAAGGAACCTCGCATCACATCGATGTCAGCTAGAATCCATTGCGTCTTTTCTTTCACGCCCATTTTTTCCGCGTTGTTGTGCGCCATCCTTACTGCCATTCGGTCGATGTCCACGCCGAGCGCTTCCTTTGCGCCAACCAGAACCGCTCCGATTGCGAGTCTCCCTGTGCCGCACCCTAGGTCCACAATCGTTTTGTCAATGATGTCGTCGTAGGTGTAGGCTGCTATGTAGAGGATTTTCGCTGCCGCCTCTGGGGGTATGGTGTACTGTTCCAGATAGGCTCTAGGCTTTTGGTGGGGTTTGACCTCTGAGATTGCTTTCTCCAGGTCTAGCTTCCGAACAAGCCTTTTTTGCATAGTTCCTCCCAGTCCGTCTCCCCCAGCAAAACTAGAGCTTCGGTAAATGTGAGAACAGGCTTGAGAAACTTTGATGCTTCGTCTAAGGACACTCTGGGACAAGCGGTGTTCACAAACGTGTCTATGGCGGGGAACTGCATGAGCACTTCGGGGGTGATCTCCCTCACCGCGAGCAAGGTTACTTTCTTTCCGCTTTTCTCAAGTTTCTCTTTTATTTTCAAGGCTTCATCGAGTTTCTTTTGCCCAGTCTTCAAGCCGACCAACACCCCAAAACTTTCCGCTTTTTCCGCTTCACAGATGCTTGCCCACCGCTGTCGGAGTATCCTCTGAGCCTCCTTCTCAATGGAGTAGGCTCTTCTCTCGAAGGGGTCAGCGATTATCGTCGGCTTTGCAGTGGCTAACGTCGCGCCTAGAGCGTGGAATCTGCCGCCTCCAACGAAAAGGAAAGCTTCAATTTCTTTTGACACGGATTTGGCGTTGCTGTAGTCGCATCCAGTCACCTGGCCAGGGTGTTTCAGGTGTCCAGCATCTCCGATGGCAACGGTTTTTCCAGCCTCAAGAAGCAGCTCTCTCGTTTCATCAAGTGTTTGAACGTGTTGCACGGTTGTTACCAATCCGATCTTGCTCCAGCGCTCTAGCAGAGGTATTGCCTTCTTTACCGCCTCTTTGACGCTGACCTTCGCCTTGGCCTCAATGTAAACTGTGGGTACTTGTTTCTGTTCGATCATCTTACTGTGGCCATAATGAATTATCAGATCTGCATCTAGGCTTTTGGCGTCGAGGGTGGCTAGGTCACAGGCTCCGTAGCAAGGGTCGGCTGAGACCACGGCTAGCGCCCCAGCCTTTTCGGCTACGGCTACCAAGCGAGGTCCCTCCGTCTTCAATCCTTCTGGAAGCTGAATGAGAACCCGCTTGGCTCCATGTTTGCTTATCTCTTCGTTCAGTCGTTTCTCTTCGAGGTCGAAGGTAGTGGCTTCCATTTAGGTTTACCGCTTTAACTGAACAAATTTAGCTCATACAGTTTAGTAGATAGCGTTTATCGAATGGATTCATCCAACTCGGAAGCCCATTCAGGGTTTTTCCCCGACCGTTCGAGTATAATCTTCTGTTCAATGCTAGCTACTAGTTGCTTGGTTTGGACAACTACGTCCGCGTTCACAGATATGCTGTCGATGCCGCAACGGACGAGGAATTCCGTGAAGTCGGGTAGGTTTGATGGGCCTTCCCCGCAGATGGAGACGGTGCAACCGTGTTTGTGGGCCACCTTGATTAGGTGTGTGATTATTCGTTTGACCGCGGGGTCTCGCTCATCAAAGTATCCCATTAGTCCAAGTCTCTCTGAGTCGCGGTCGATCATCAAGACGCCTTGTGTCATGTCGTTGGAGCCTATGGAGAAGCCGTCGCAGAGTTTTGAGAATTCGTCTGCCATTATGGCGATTGCCGGAGTTTCAGCCATAAACCAAACTTGAAAGTCTCTTGACCCTTCGAGTCCCTCTTCCTTCATTATTTTTAGGCACTTTTCGGCTTCCCATACTGTTCTGATCATTGGCAGCATCACCCACACGTTCTTCAGTTTCCACTCTTCTCTGCATTTTTTGATTGCTTTACACTCTAGTCTAAACGCCTTTTCATACCACTCGCTTATGTATCTGCTTGCCCCCCGCCAGCCTAGCATGGGGTTTGCCTCGGATATCTCGTATTTCTCCCCGCCCTTCAGTTCTCTGTACTCGTTGGTTTTGAAGTCGCTGAACCTCACAACCACTGGGCGGGGCTGTATGGATCTCGCCACGGTGGCGATTCCCTCAGCCAGCTTGTTTACAAACTTGTCGGCTTGCCCCGTCTCGAGGAGGTACATGGGGTGCTCTCCTATGTAGCTGGCTAGAATGAACTCTATACGCATGAGCCCTATCCCGTCGAAAGGCAGGTTCCTATACTCCTCAACCATATCTGGAACACCGAGGTTGAGGTAGATTTTTGTGGCCGTTATGGGAGCTAATTCGAGCGCGGTTGGTGCAGCTGCGGTCGGTGTTGGGGTGGGCCTCATCTGTTCAACAACTCCCTCATAAACCACACCACTTCTCGCATCCACAGTATATTCTCCGCCCGTAACCATTACTTTTGTGGCGTTTTCGGTTCCAACAATACATGGGATGCCCAGCTCACGACTCACAATGGCTGCGTGACATGTGACGCCGCCTTTATCCGTGACTATTCCTCCGGCAAGTCTCATGAACGGCACGTAGTCCGGGTTTGTCATTGTGGTCACTAGTATGTCGCCTTTCTCCACGAGTTTTGAAGCGTCTTCAGGCGTGGAAACAACTTTTGCAGTGCCGATTCCTATGTCTCTTTTGCCAGCTGCTATTCCCCTCACGGCAACTTTCCATTCCGCTGGTCGTGCAGGCGGAGTGGGTGGCTTCAGCGTCTCGATCTTTGGTGTCACCTTCTCTAGGCTCCACACAGTTTCGGGTCTAGACTGCACGATGAGAAGGTTCTCTGGAAAGGGAAGGTTCCGCTCGATCGCCCACTCGATGTCCTGAGGTTGCCCGTAATGCTCCTCAATA
>JAOUMI010000003.1 GCA_029881555.1 Candidatus Bathyarchaeota archaeon
GTAGAATGTGAACGAGACGGAAGCCTTCTGACAAACTCTCTAAAAGATTTCCTCGGCGAAAACGTCGCTCTTTGTAAAACTTGTAGCAACCTAAACCGTATAGCGGCAAACCCCTTTTACCAAGTAGGCACCCGAATCGTGCGTGTCAACAAAGGTTTTATGAGAAAAATGTTCTTCGAACAAAACTACGGCGAAGCTTGGCTAAAAGGATTCGCCCTCATGATGAAGGGAATTCGAAAATACGGCATACACATCCCATTCACCCCAGCGGGTCCATTCAACATCGTTTGGAACTTCACCTACTCCTGCAACCTCAAATGTAAACATTGCTATGAAGACGCTGGACCCCATCGACCAGAACTAACAACAGATCAGGCCTACACCGCAATAGACAAATTATCAAAGTTTGCAAACGTTGGCCTTCCGGCTCTATCTTTCTCCGGAGGAGAACCTCTTATGAGAAAGGACTTCTTCGAGGTTATAGCGTACGCTAAAAGGAAAATACCCTATGTAAGCGTGGCTACGAATGGGACCTTGCTGACAAAAGAGAATGTAAAAAAACTCAAGGATGTGGGCGTGGACTACGTTGAAATAAGCCTAGACGGAGCAAGCAATGATGTACATGAAAGTTTTAGAGGGGTTCCCGGTTGCTTCGAAAAAACGATGGAAGGAATACGCAACTGCCGAGATGAGAAGCTTGATACGTGTTTAGCAGCGACAGCCCATAGGGAAAACCTAGACGAGATACCGAAAATAATGGAACTAGCAAACAAAATAGGAGCAAGATTCATGCACTTCAACTACGTCCCCACCGGAAGAGCAAAGGAACACATAGAACTTGACCCAAGCCCACGAGAAAGATTCTTCCTCCTAGAAACAATGGGAAAGAAAATCGTCTCTTCATACATAAAAGCAAAGGAAGAGGAGCAGAAAACAGGGAAAACAAAGATAAAGGTGGACAGATTTTTCAGCACTTGCCCACAGTTCGCAAGCGTAGTGAAGAAGCTTTCAAGAGAAAGAGGACACGATTTCACCGTATCTGCTCACTATGCCGCCAAGAAAGGTGTTGAAAACGTTGCAAACTTTTTAGGAGGATGCGGAGCTGGAAGACTCTACGTAGGTTTAGAACCAAACGGAGACATAAAACCATGCGTTTTCTTCCCAACCAATGAAAACACAGTGCTTGGAAACATTCTGACGGACGACTTCGAGCACATTTGGGATAACAGCGAAATGCTGTGGGAACTGAGAACAAGGGAAAAGCTGGAAAACTATGAAATAAACGGCAAGACAAATGGGTGCGGAGACTGCAAAGACAAATACATATGTGGAGGCTGCAGAGCCAGATCCTACAGCTACTTCAACGGAAATTTAAACGAGCCAGACATCGGTTGCATTGAAAACGAGGAAATCTGGAGAAACGTTACGAAGCAACTCATCTAGCTCTTCTTCTGCAAAGGCTTCGCAAGTAGTGGGTGACGAACGTTAAAGCAGGTACTGAGCTTCGGTGGGCTTTCGATAATTGAGGATTTCATTATGTTTGAAAAGGATTTCAATTTCTTTTCTGGCGTTTTCGAGACTGTCCGACGCGTGAACGATGTTTTTTTGAACGTTGAGCGCGAAGTCTCCGCGGATGGTTCCAGGCTGCGCTTCTAGAGGATTCGTCTTTCCAATCATGTTGCGGATGATGGAAATGGCATTAGGTCCCTCGACGACCATGGCGAGAACAGGTCCGGAGGTGACACGCTCAATTAAGGGCTCGTAGAAAGTTTTGCCCTTATGTACTTCGTAGATCTTCTCGGCTTGCTTTCGGGTTGGTTGGAGAAGTTTCATGGCGGCTATGGTAAGTCCCCTCCTCTCGATTCTACTAATAATTTCACCCATCAACCCTCTCAAAACGGCTTCGGGCTTTAGGAAAACGAGTGTGCGTTCAGTCAAGCTTTCCCCTTCTCCTCCTTTCCGTAATACCTTGTCCACGGAAATTTGCGCGCGTCCCTCTTCAGTTTGATAGAACTCTTCTTACACTTGCCGGAGCAAAACCACAGAACGGACCCGTCGTTTCTGACGTACATGATACCGGTGCCTGGCGGAAATTCGTTTCCGCAGAATGAACAGTGTCGAAGTCTTGGCACCGGCGAAAACCTCCGTGGTTCACCTGATTTTCTTGGCTTCGCGTTCTGTTTCTCTCAGCATCAGTGCGTCGTTGGTCCGCACTGGGCCCTTCACGTTTCTGGTGATGATGCGTCCTCTGTCTCTTCCCTCAAGCACTCGAACCCTAACCTGTGTGATCTCGCCAGTGATTCCTGTTCGGCCGATCACTTGGATGACCTCGGCATGCGTTAGCTCTTTCTCTGCTTCTTCCTTTCGGCTCATTCGCTGTGGCCTCTCTTCTTCAGCTCTTCAACTCGACTGGAAATTTCTTTTACTAGTGCTGAGGCTTCGCCAGCTTGGGTTATGCATGCTGCGGCTGCTGGGACATCTATTCCTGCGGAGGTTCCCAGTTTTTCTTTTTTTGGGACGAATACGTAGGGGATTTTGCGTTCTTGACAGAGGAGTGGGAGGTGAGCTACGACTTCTGGTGGGTCCACGTCTTCGGCTATGATTACGAGTTTTGCTTGTGTTCTTTCTATGGCTTTTGTTGTTTCGTTTGTGCCTTTGCGGACGTTGCCTGTTTGGGTGGCTATTTGTAGGGCTTCATAGGCCGCATCTGCGACTTCTTTTGGGATTTCGAATTTTACGTAGAATGGTTTGGACATGCGCCTCTTCCCTTTTTTTTGTGCTGAGTTTTATCAATGTAACACTCTTAAGAATGTTTCGACTTTTGGAGCACTAACGAAATAGCCGTGATCACTTCTCCTGCTTGTCAGCCAGGAATGACATATCTATAAGAAACGCATTTTCCTGCCGTCACGCTGTCTCTGGTGATCTTTAGAACGTCTCCGGGTTTAGCCCCGATTGCAATTGCCGCGGTATCTGAGGCTCTGATTTGAGGCAACTGGTACGGTTTCACTCGGTATTTCTCCAATAGCTCCTTTGTCTCTTCAGCCGAGAGGATTTCATGTATTGGCACCAATCCATGCTTGAAGATGTTGAAGGGGGGAAACCTTTTGGGTATTAGTTCTATCCCGTATTTTTTTGCTTTCTTTTTGGCCGCGAAAGTGTATTTAGTATTGGCAACAATTATTCCCTTCTCAGCTCCAGCTGCTTTCATGGCTTTTTCCATTTTTTCAGTGTAAGCCACTCCCACTACTCGAGCTAGTATACACCAAATAAGCACGTTCTTTTTTTCTTTAGGAGCTTTAACTAGGAGGCTGATAATTTCTTTTTGCTCCTCGCGTTTTTTCAGCTTGTAGCCTCTAAGCTTCAAAAGATTTTGAGCCTTCCTCTCCTCTATCGTTTCAGTTTTCAAAACGAAACCTCATCACAAAAATTCCTACCTTTGTCTAAACCGCTTAAGGGAGCCTTACATTTCGTGCAGGCTAGAGTTCTGAATCCGTAATCATGGGAGATGGAGGTGTTCACACACCTAGGAAACCTGTGCACTCCAACCGTCATCTTCTTCTTCTCCAGCGTTCCATGTGCCGGTATGTCTCAACTCAAACTTTCGCCTTTTATCAGTGACGACGCAATATAAGCATTACTAATTTTCATTGCAATCGAAAACAACGCTTATATTACAAATTATAGTAACTGATACTCAATGTCGTAAAGAAACTCACACAGTATTATGTGGTAAAGATGCATCTTAGGACCTCTATTTTCAGCGGAATGTTGCCTCCGGCTTTGGTAAGAAAGCGGCGAGAAAGCGAGATTTTAATAAGCGCAGAAAAACCGTTACGTAACTGTTACTGCCTTTATTCGAGAATTGCCAAAGAAGAATGTTCAAGAGGTCGTTAAAGAATTTGGGGAAAAATCCTAAAGGCATCTATGTCTAACCATTTATTGATGTGAAAATATGTCGATCTCAGGGAAAATGTACGTTTGGGGACAGAAGGCGAAACATGTTCCAGAAGGGCCTGGAGTTTACGCTCTCTATAATGAAGATAAGGTTCTGATCTACATCGGAAAAAGTACCAATCTTCGAGAAAAAATCACCCATTACTTACAAACAAACTTTTCCAACGACCCTCGCAAACGTGAAACCAGATATTACAAGAGGGAGTTTACTCCGAGGCAAGAAGACAGAATGAAAGAGCTTCTGGACGACTATAGCCAAAGACATGGTAAGCTTCCAAAGTGTAATCTTCCTCCCGAACCCCCTAAGAAGGAAGTTGCCCGTGAAATGAGATTCTACTTCTACGAGGATATCGGCAAACCACTCTACGAAGTAGCTTTCAACCCACAGGATTTGAGGGAGAAAATAAGGAAAGTTCCAGTTGCTTCACTCGAGTTCCATCAAAGAAGAGGAGACTTTTCCAAGTGGATCCTCGATATTTTCAAAGACATACAACTCGCAGAAGCTATCCAGAAAATTGACAAGATCGGGGAAGATCTCAGGAGAGAGCTCTTGAATTCATTGAACAGTTCAGAAAAAGCAGCATGCCCTAGATGCGGAATTGAAACAAAACCGGTCAAGACTTGGAAAATGGCCGGAAGACCGAGTAAGACTGGTGAAAGACTACAGCTGACCATAGGCCACTACAAATGCCCAAAATGCAATAAAACATTCCGACAAGTGATCGCAAAAGAGAAAATAAAAGCTTCCTGAACCTTTTATTTCAGTGTCTTTTTCTGTGCCTTGCGTTCCTCGTGTCTTTCGCTCGTCTCTTTCTCCAATCCCTCTTTCTCTGAGTTTCTATCCTTTGTCTAGTATAATATTTGGAACTATACTTTCTATATTGACTTAATCTTTCGTAGAAGATTGAGTAACTTATTTCCTTTTGGGACAAGGACAACATGACTTCGTTCAGTTTTGGTTTAACCTCTTGTGAGGCAGTTTTGTCCCACGTCTCAGAGTAGGCGAGATAGGCAGCGTGGAATCTGAAGTCGGACGGCCTGTCAATCATTAATTTTGTTACTTCTTCTTCGTTTGACTGTGGTTTCGGCTCTTCTGTCATCTCAGTTTTCAAGATGAAAACTCATCCTACCAATTCTTATCATTCTCGTCTACACCATAGTCAGCTTTTGAGCAGGTTTCCAACAGCAACTCGAGTACGTGCGCTTCAACTCGATACATAACCGACGTCACGAGTTCATGAAACCCTCTTAAATATCCTTCGGGAGGCAGAACGGATACAAGTCTCATCAGCTTTCATCGATCTTATTTGGGTCGATACGTTGCTCTGCACCTCTTGCAGATGACGACAAAGATTTTTGCATCAGACGCTGATGCCCCAAATATAGGAATTATTAATTTTTATTTAAATCGAAAAAACTAAATCAGACAACAAACTCATGAAAAAAGAGACTTTATATTGAGAGAAGCCTTTTTGGGGACATAACTGAGAAAATGAGAGGGGTGATGTCTTTGAGTGAAAGGTGGATTCAAGGTTTCGAGAAGATTCTGGATCAGATAAAGCGTTTAGAGAAGGCTAAGGAGAGGGACCGCTTGGAGTTGGTAAGATCCATACGTTTCATGTTGATCGCTTTACATAGAAGCTTGCTGGGTTGGATGCAATGGGCGGATAACCCCGACGTCATGACCAAATTCACACAAGAGGATCTGGAGAAGATGAACAAAAAACTGTCCGAGTTTACCCGTTCCTTCATAGAGTATGACTTAGAGGCAACTAAGTTAGGAGCCCAAAGAGGATTGAAAGCTAGAAAGAAAGCCAAGAAGAAAAAAGAGGAAAGAGCTGAGATATTCTACGTTTAACTACAAGGTGAAGGTCTGCGGGCAGTTGAGCAAGAAAGAGAAGTTTAAGAAGGCGCAAGCAGAAAGTTGTTAACTGAGAGAATAGTTAAAAGATGACTATTTTGGCAACCGCTAAGGTATCTAAGGGTTTTCGGGTGACAATTCCAAAAGAAGCTCGGGAGCTCTTGAAGTTGGAAGAGGGCGACGAAATCGTCTTTTTCACGGTTAAATGAATGCAAGGTCGGGTGTGCTTCCGAAAGGCTGCTGAACGGTTGAAAAAATTGCGTGCAGTTGAATGGTTGAGGACCATGTTTTGCGTCGTTGGTTTGTCAAAGTATTGGGAGAACGATTATACAATTGCTAGGATAGCTGAACTGTTGAATGTAAGCGTTTCCACATTTACGGGGCGCATATATAAGGGTCCACGAGAATATAGAGGATGAAATCGAATGTTATTATTCGGTTAAACGTTTTTGGAGTTTTGGTTGTTAGAGGCGGTAACAAAGTGAGTGGAGAAGAGTTTGTTAAGAAGGCTGAGGTGATCTCAGCGGTCAGAGACTATGAAAATAGGAGAACTCGAAGGAAGGGAAGGATAGTGGATTTTACGGTTTCGCCTTCGGAGTCAGATGATAAGATTTTGATACGTGTTATAACTGAAGGCAAGTCAAAATCAGGATATGTTGGTGTGGACACTGTTAGGGAGATGAATGATATTCTGGAGAAACGGAATTATGATAAGGGTATCCTTATTGGGAAGCGGTTCACCGAAGCGGCGAAAAGTGAGATGGTTAGTGAAAACATCGAGGCGATTTCGGAGAGAATTACGCCTCATTTCAAGTTGGAGCGGCTTTACTCGGCGATAGATAGTTGTGTACGGAATTTGTGTAGGGCGAAGTGTGGTCGCGTTCCGATAAAGGAGTCTGATTGCAAGGGTTACGTTGATAGTCATTACTCTTGTGATGTTAGGTTGACTAGTGATAATGCCAGTTTTCATCTTGAGCAGGGTTGGATAGGTTTTTTGGAGAGGGATTTGGCGAAACTTTTGGCAATAGAAAAACCCTGATAAAAGTGTAGTTGAAGAAGAAAAAATGATTAATAAGATTGTAGTGCTACTTGCGCGCGCAGGTGTGGAATGCAAGCACCATGTTTAAGGGCCCTCGCGTGCTACGATCCAGAGATAACCGACATTAGGCGGAGGGAAATCAATGTCTTTAGAGGACTTGGCCGAATTGGAAAGGAAAACATACGAGATTATCAAGGAGGCAGGGGAAATTCAGCCCAAAAATCTGCCGGACCGAATGGTGGGAGCAGTCACAAACCTGAAGAACAAGGGACTAGTAGAAACTTACAAGAAGTACACGAGCTTATATCGACGGAAGAAAAAGAAATTCGTCAAAGTAAAAAAATAATAGAGGATGTCTATGAGAGAGACTAACACAAATAACTTAACACCTTTCAAAATCTCACCCCTCTCCCCTATAGAAGGAGGTGGAGGTTTGAGAGAGTTGAGCTGGTAGGTGTCCTTTTCTTATTCCACTAGCTTTTCTCTCGACACTGAGTTCCAAAACTAGTTATTTAGAAGAGGGTGTGCTGAAAAACCGAGCTTTTAAGCGAAACGGTTTATAACGCTGGTGTGTCAATGCTGATGAGGCTGGCACATCTATAACTCCTAATCGGAAGAGCATAAAATGCCTATTAGACAACCAATCGTGTGCGTGCTCGGTCACATCGACACCGGAAAGACCCTTCTGCTAGACAAGATTAGGAAAAGCAGTGTCCAAGCGAGGGAAGCCGGAGGCATAACTCAGCACATTGGAGCCAGCTTCTTCCCAGTTAAAACTCTCAAGGAAGTGTGTGGTCCTCTCCTGAAGAAATTCAGGCGCAGACTACGCATTCCTGGACTGCTTGTCATTGACACACCAGGACATGAGGCTTTTGCCAACCTTAGAAAAAGGGGTGGCGCAGTCGCAGATATCGCAATTCTTTTAATCGATATCCTGAAGGGTTTTGAAGAGCAAACCTACGAGTCAATCGACATCTTGAAGGCGAGGAAAACTCCTTTTCTAGTCGCAGCGAACAAGATTGACCGTGTGCCCGGTTGGGTATCTAGGCCAGACGAGCCCTTTCTAACGTCATATCAGAGCCAAGATCCCTACGTTCGCCAAGACATCGACGAACGTTTATACACTATCATGGGAACGTTTTCTAAACTTGGTTTTCAGGTTGAGCGCTACGACAAGATATCTGATTTCACTCGAACCGCAGCTATTGTTCCGACGAGTGCCAAAACGGGTGAGGGCATACCCGAGCTCTTGGCGGTTCTCATTGGCCTAACTCAACAATACCTGCGAACCCGCTTAAAAGTAACTAAAGGACCAGCTAAGGGCACCGTGTTGGAAGTTAAGGAGGAGCCCGGGCTCGGGATCACCATTAACGCCATCATTTACGACGGAACACTTCAAAAAGGCGACATGATTGTTGTAGGTGGAAAAGAGCAACCCATCATGACGAACGTTCGTGCAGTCTTCTTGCCTAAACCTCTTGACGAAATAAGGGACCCAAGAGACAGATTCTCCTCCGTAGACGCTGTTTCAGCCGCTGCTGGAATAAAGATCGCGGCAACCAATCTTGATAATGCTTTGGCTGGTGCACCTTTATACGTAGTTCCAGTTGACGGTCAACCCGAAGCGTTTGCCAAGCTAGTTTCTGAAGAGTTGGAGAAACTCAGAGTTGCCACTGATATCGACGGAGTTGTGCTAAAAACGGATGCGTTGGGTTCTCTTGAGGCTATCGCCGAGGGTTTGAAGCGAAACAACGTTCCGATAAGATTGGCGGATGTAGGAGACGTTTCTAAACGAGATGTTACAGAGGCGGCTGTGGTTAAAGAACACGAACTGCTCTACGGGGTGATCCTAGCCTTCAACGTGAAAACGTTGCCGGACGCAGAGAGGGAAGCAATAGATCGAGGCGTTTTCATCTTCGAACACAACATTATCTATCACCTTATTGACGACTACTTGAATTGGATGAAGAGCACACAGGAAGAGCGCATTCAAAGAGAACTCGACAGGCTGGTTATGCCTGGAAAAATAAAGATCCTTCCCGGATACGTATTTAGGAAGGCAAAGCCCGCCATCGTGGGAATCGAGGTTTCGGCTGGGCAGATCAAACCGAAGTACGCGCTTGTTGGAGAGGATGGAAGGGAAATCGGTGAAATCAAGCAGATTCAAGATCGCGGGCAGGCCATACCTGAGGCAAAGTCTGGAACGCAGGTGGCCATCTCTTTAGATAAACCAGTTGTGGGAAGGCACATCAATGAAGGTGACGTACTCCTCGTTAAAGTGCCTGAAGCACATGCAAAAGCTCTGCTAACGAAGTTTCAAGATCGTTTGTCATCTGAGGAGTTAGACGCCTTGAACGAGCTCGTCGACATTATGAGACGCCGGCTTCCATTCTGGGCAGCCTAAACGATTGCGGTCAAAGATTCTTCAACTTTCTAGAACCGAGGTGGCAAAGTCAAAACGTTTGCCGTTTTAAGGATAAACCTCTGTTGTTAGGTGTTTTCGTTCCCATGAAAATTGTTGGTTCGCAAGTGATTTTACGTTCATAGAGTTTATTAAGTCTCGCTACACAATATATCGTGGCGTTGCGACCTTGCGAGTCTGGTTAGAGGTCATAATCGTTCGTAACTGAGTGAAAACGCATGAAAACGGAGTCGAAAGCGGTAAACAAGAAAAAACTGTCCATGTTTCGAGAAGTCTACCCGATAGAAGAGCCCCACGTTTATGCCACAATTGTGAGAGACCCAGCCTCACAAAAGATGCGTTATGAGGTGATCGAACCCACCCTACGCGAAAGGGAGAAGAATCAGCTCCGAGAGATCAAAGACATTTTAGTTCAGGAAATAAACGTCAGCCTTAAAGACCTTGAAACAAAGGAGATGGCCAAGGAGTACCTGAAAAACAAGGTTCGACAGATCATCCGAGACTATCGAATGAAGGTCGCTGAGGAGGCCGTGGACAAGCTCATGTACTACATCGTACGAAACTTCATCGGCTACGGAAAAATCGACCCCCTCATGAAGGACCACATGATCGAAGACGTCTCCGCGGACGGAGTCAACATTCCCATCTACGTTTGGCATCGAGAGTACGAGTCCCTACCCACCAACATTATTTTTGAAGGGGCCGATGAACTAAACTCCTTCGTCATAAGACTGGCTTACCTCGCTAGAAAACACATCTCCATTGCTAGACCCATCCTCGACGCAGCTCTCCCCGACGGAAGCCGTGTTCAACTTACCTACGGAAACGAAATCACCCGAAGAGGTTCAACGTTCACGATTCGTCGTTTTCGTGTTGACCCGCTCACCATCTCAGATTTGATCGCCCTTAAAACCCTCTCTTCGGACATAGCTGCGTACTTCTGGTACGCCATCGAAAACCGGGCATCCATCCTCGTAGCGGGAGGAGTGGCAGCGGGAAAGACAACTACGCTTAACTGTCTATCGATGTTTATAAAGCCCGAGTTAAAAATCGTGAGTGTAGAAGACACGGCTGAGCTTAACCTGCCCCACGAGAACTGGATTCCATCAGTTGTGCGACCGGGATTTGGATCCGGAGAGGAAAAGACGGGGGCCATCACGCTGTTTGACCTCTTGAAGGCAGCGGTGAGGCAGAGACCCGACTACATTATTGTAGGCGAGGTGCGCGGCGAGGAGGTGTACACCCTATTTCAAGCAATGGCGACCGGGCACCTAGGTATGAGCACGGTGCACGCAGAGTCCGTGGACGCCGTTTTTAATCGCCTAGAGTCTGAGCCCATGAACATTCCGAGGGCTCTCCTCACCATGATCGACGTTGTTATGGTTCAGTTGCGGACCGAGATTAGGGGAAAACCGGCCAGAAGAGCCCTCACGGTAACTGAGGTCATGGCTATGAGTCCTAAGACAAAGGAGCTCTTGACCAACAACGTGTATCGGTGGGATTCGAAGAGTGACGCCTTCCTGTACTCTGGTCGCAGCTACGCTTTAGAGAAAAACATGAAAAAGATGGGTCTCGGTGAAGGCGAGGTTAGAGCGGAACTTCATCGAAGAAAAACCGTGTTAGAATGGATGGTGAAAAACAACATTCGAAGGTACACCGACGTGGCCTCTGTCATTCGGGAATACTACGCTGATCCAGACCGCGTTTACAGAAGGGCAAGAGTTGGAGCGCTATAAACTTGAGTAAGAGGAAGAAGAACATCAAAGGAACATCCACACGCCCTAAAAAAGCGTCTCGTCCACTCCTTCCTCCGATTCTCAGACAATTTCACCGTTGGGCTGAAGAAATTCGGCTGGATACGAAAAAGCCTCAGGTATTTGCCTATCAAGTCATCGGGAAAAGAATCGCCCGGTTTTTGCCATTTTTCGAAGATATGGGTGTGAACCTTCGAAGGTCTGGAATAAAGATCAGCTTCAAGGCGTACGTTAGCTTTGCCATTCTTATGTCTATGCTCGTTTCTGTCTCAGTTATGATTTTAATTCCCACCATCCTCACCGTTATCCTTGGTTTCCCCGTTCACTCCTCTCTTCTCTTCGGACTAGGGGGAAGCTTGTTCGCGGGAGGCGTAACCGTGACCCTTTTCTATGCCTATCCAATTTATCGAGCAGACAACTTGAAGAGAAACTTGGAGGACGGCCTTCCCTTCACAACTGGTTATATGGCGATACTGGCCGGAGCCGGTGTTCCGCCTGACCGAGTATTTCGCTCTTTAGCCGAGGTTGACGCTCCGCTAGCTGTCTCTGATGAAGCTAAAAACATAGTGCGGGACGTGGAACTCTTTGGGTTCGACATTCTTTCAGCCCTCGAGTCCGCTTCTGACCGGAGCCCCTCTGCAAGGTTTAAGGAGTTGCTTGAGGGCTTCATCGCCACGGTTCACTCTGGAGGAAGCTTAACGAAGTACCTGAGGGATCGATCTCGTCAATACATGAAACTAAAGCGCATCGCTATGAGCCGGTTCTCAGACGCCCTTGCGATCCTAGCGGAGTTTTATGTTACCATGCTGGTTGCGGGGCCTCTGATTCTAGTAGTTATGCTTGCGGTGATGGCGATGCTGGGAGGAGGGACAGGATTGTTTGATCCTCGCCTGCTGTTGTACCTACTGACCTATATCGGCATACCCATCGGATCGGCAGTGTTTCTCATAATATTAGATGTTATTTCACCGAGGAGGTAGCCATGCCTAGGATTGATAAGTGGGAGAGAAAGACCGCATGGATCGTATCCAGCATCATAGGCGTTGCCATACTCATAACCGCCTGCGTAACGCTTTGGAACATGCCTCTTTTTGATGAGTACCTGTTGCTCGCGGTTCTGATCACCGTTTTTCCCTCTGCGGTGCTCGATTACGTGGACTATCGTTGGAAAAGGTCTGTAGATGAACACCTCCCCGATCTTTTCCGTAGCCTTGTTCAGGCTCAACAGACTGGGATGCCTCTTCCCCAAGCCCTAGAAGAGGCCTCTAAAAGGCGTTATGGACCCTTAACTGGGGAGTTGAAGAAAATGGTGACCCAGATGTCTTGGGGGATGTCGTTTGAAAAGGCTTTACAGTCCTTTGGCGAGCGCGTTGGCACCGCGTTGGTGGGAAGAGCTGTCCCGCTTGTGATAGAAGCCAGTAAGTCTGGAGGGCGAGTTGAGAAAGTTTTCGCTCCAACAGGGAAGTTCATACAGTCAACCCTAACAATGGATAAGGAGCGTCGAACCCGAACGAGGCCTTATGTTGCGATTGTTTATATCGCGTTCTTTGTTTTCCTTTTCACCATCATTTTGCTCTTTAAGACGTTGTTCGTTCAAGCTGCTGAGCTTCCCACTCTCGGATCTGTTGTTCTGACCTCGGAAGAGGCTAGAAGACTTTTCTTTCATATGAGTGTGATTCAAGCTTTCTTCGGCGGTTTGGTGGCTGGAAAAATGGGTGAGGGAACCATGAGCGCTGGCTTGAAGCACAGCGTTATTCTCTTGGCTTCCGGATATGTGGCCCTAAAGTTTCTGATATAGGAGGGATGAGATGTGAGAAGAGTGTTGTTGGATAGGAGGGGAATTACGCCGGTCTTGAGCAATGTCTTATTGATGGCTATTGCGGTGGCGGGTATGTCAATCGCCATAGCTGCGACGTACGTTATCACCGGCAATCTTCGTGAAACCATGGGTGAGCGCTTCGTCATAGAGGATGTGTGGTTTAAGACGGACGGCGAGATTTCAGTGTATCTTCGTAACACGGGTAAAATGTCGATCAAGGTAGCCGCTTTGTACGTGAACTATACGGCGCAGTCGTTCACGTCGCTTGAGTTGGATGTAGGCGGTCACGGCTGGTTGAGTATAACTTACAACTGGAGTTCGAACTCTGTGTATCACATTGGGGTTGCAACAAGTAGGGGGATTGAGGTTGCGGACTATTACAGGTCTCCGGCTTAGACGAGATCGACGCGGCGTCAGCAACATAATCGTTGTCGTGCTCAGCCTAGTGATCATTATCGCTATCGTGTCGAATGTGGTTCTGTGGAGCTACCGGATGAATCAGCTGGACTGGGAGAAAATACGGGAAAACGTGAAAATTTCCAATGTTACCCGTGTAAGTGCCACCCGTTCTCCATGGTTTGTTGTTCAGAGCGAATACACGGTGAACACGGGCAGTCGCGTGAGCGGCGCCTATGAAGATACGCAAGTTGCCGATGATGGCGGGTGGGAAACATTCCAAGAGGAGGAGACACCTCCAACTTACAGGCTGGATGTTAACGGCACCTTTACTTTGGACCTATCTTCCTATCCCTTATGGTCTGTTTCAACCGTTGAAATACAATTGAGGTACGGAGCTAGCGACGCTGGTGAAAACTGGTACCTGAAGGCCTATAACTGGACAGCGAACGAGTTCAGCGACAGCGGTTTCAACTCCACTACGGGCCACACGCCTACAACGGGGTGGGACAATTACGCTGTGAATCTCACGGATCAGTGGCGTAGTTACGTGCAGGACGACGGTACGATGCGCGTAGAAGTTTGTGACGAAGGAAACGAAGCTGTTCGGATGACCGTCGACATCGACTTTTTGGGTGTGAGGATCGTATTCAGCGAAATTCGATTCACCTTTAGAAATGAGGGAGCTCTAACCTTTCATCTCGTTTCCCTGTGGATCATCAACTCAACCGACCATGAGCGCTACGACATAAACGCCATCGTAAACTCGGGGGAGACGTTGAATTACATCCGTGATGACATCAGTTTGCCAACTGGACAATACGCTGTCAAGGTTGTCACGGAACGAGGGAACATCGCAGTTTACTTGGGAAGCTAACCTTCTTTGAAAATCTGTATTCTGGGTTCATACAGTTTAAATACGAAAGTCTCAGAGCCTTTTAAAGGAAGAGATCGCCTTGGCTAAGAAATTAACCTCCAAAAAGGGAGTGTCGCCGATTCTCGCGGCACTTCTACTGATAGTCATAGCCGTCGCTTCAGCTGTCATCACCTACGCTTGGGTCACGACCTTCACAACAACGCAAACAACTACTGCTGGTAAAGCGATAAAATATGATTCCAAGGTTATCAATGCAACTTCGGACATGGTCACTGTTTATGTTAGAAACTGGGGCACGGAAGATGTGACTCTGGATAAGGTTTACATTGACGCGATGGATCATACTGACTCTGTAACTTCGCCTGCAGGTTTTCCGACAGCTGGTGCTTCTCTCAGCGTTGACGCAGTCGTCAAAATAACGGTAAATGGTACTGATGCTGGGCTTGATTTCAGTGCCGGCAGCACCTACAAAGTGAAAGTTGCAGGTCCCGGCGTCGAATGGGAAGATAGCATAGAGGCATCATAGCTCCTGAAGTGGCCATTGGAGAATATACGAGTTCTAGGTGCATTTGATTAAATCTACGTTTCTCGGGATCTGCAGAATTTTGATCCTCTTTTTATGTTAATTCTAAATGGTTTCGTAACAATGAGTTTCACGATCTAGATGTCTGGATTAGTACACTGCTTTGAAAACGAGTGCTTTGCAAAACTATTTTTTTATAGAGGTCTTCAGGCCTTTTATCGCCTCTTTGTAATTCTTCGCTTCAATTAGTCTGATCTTGTAGAGTTTTGCCAGTCTCTTTCCGTCTCTACTCATTTTGGGAATTGCGACCAAGCATGCTCTGTTTGGGGCGATGTCGTACACCTTGGCAAACATGGCTATGACAGTCTGTTCAGGAACAACGCTGCCGGTTGCCGTTGCGAGGTCAATTACGGTTACGTTTCGATCTTTTCCGCCGCGGAAAGCAGTCACGTCAAACATGTGACTTGTACCTGATTTCCCCTTCAAAAAGCCCGGGCTTTCCACCTTGAAACCGCCTCTTTCCAGAAACTCCTTTATCGGAGCGATCAAGGTCCAGCTTAACGCCGCCTCTTGCATCACGTCCTCGCTCAAACTATAGGAATACACGTTTTTGTAGAGGGCTTCCTCAAACGTGAAGTCCCGATGGCAATCGCGGCAGAAGTGAGACACAATAGGAATGTCAAAACTCTTGCCACACTCGTCGCAGATACACCACGCACCAGCCTTTACGTAATCCACGTCAAGCTTGGTCAACGTTTTACTGCATTTCGGACAAACAAGTTTGCCTTTTTTCTGGAAGCGTTCTTCGGCATCGATGTACCCGCACGCAACATGCTCAATCAACGAGCTTTTCCCAATTCTAAACGACTTACAGTAGGGACAACAGTAATGGACGGAAACGTTGGCTGAACTACAGTGTAGACAAGGGACAAACTTGTCAAAGAGCTCCCTTTCCAGAACACCAACCTCGAAGAGCTGCGCCAAAAACTCATTAGCACTTTTGGCGTCACCCACGATCTTTTCAACAATCGGATACGTATACCCAAACTTAGTATCGTAAACAGGTTCCAGTTTGTTGAGCTCCCCGCTCAAAAACTTGCTGAGAAGCAACTGGACATTGTGGTCTCTGTAGACCTTAGCCCGCTGTTCCTTTGAAGCCTTAGGCATTTTCTCTTCCTTCCGACCAGCAATATGGTTAGGCTTTGTTACAATCACTTTGTGATCAACTAATTTATTGGTTCTATTTCTGTTTAAACTTTTGTCTAACCCTCCTCAAGAAAGATTTTTAAAACACGATAAACGGTTTTTAAAAAGACCAAAACTGACGTGATAAAACGTGTCTAAAACAAAGCGAATCGTCAACTGTCCCAAATGCGGCTTCACCTTTGACATAACCTATGGCAGAAGCTTCGCCTGTTCAGGGTGCCCATCTCTCGTCCAATGCGACATGGCAAAGTGCCCAAAGTGTAGACACGAATTTCCTTTGCCAAGCAAATACGGCGATGTCTACTCAATTCTCCGAAAAAAATACAGTTGAAATTTAAAAGGCAAACACCAGAGAAGTTTTCTTTTCACAAAAGCTATTCAAGCATGAAAAGTCATATTGTCAAGAAAAAGAGGCAGAACTCTTGGCTGACAAGAACCGAAACGCGAGAAAGCCTAACCGCCTAATAGCCTTTGATGTTGAGGGCGTGATAATACCGAAGAGGCGATATCTGCTCTTTGAAGCGACAAGGAGACTAGATCGCTGGAAGGCCTTGAAAGTGATCATAATAGGCTTTCTCTACGAGGTTGGGGTGCTGTCGCTGGAATCCGCGCTCAAGAGAATCTTCATGCTTTTCAAAGGTCTCACAGCTGACGACCTCTTCCGGCTACACAAACGAATTCCCTTAATCCCCGGTGTCGAAGAGTTCTTTAAGGAATTGAAAGGAGCTGGATATCGAACAGCCCTTATAAGTTCAGGTCTCCCCACACCCTTTGTTGAACACTTAGCGGCTAGGCTCAATGCAGACTACGCGTTCGGTTTGAAGCTGGAGGTAGCCGACAAACGTTTGACAGGCGAGATCAGCGGCGACGTAATAAAGCCCAACGGGAAAGCGCTTGTTTTAAAGAGAATTATTGAGAGCGATGGGTTGTCGCCCCAAGACTGCGTTGTGGTTGCTGACGATCGAAACAACTTGCCCATGTTCCCGCTCTGCGCTTTGAAGATCGGCTACAACCCTGACTTTCTCGTAAGCATCAAGGCTGACCTTGTGTTTAGAGACGCGCTCTCCGAGAGCCTACCACACTTAACGGAAGAAACTTTGGAGGCTCCCCACTCTGCAATTTCAAAGAGCGACCTTATCCGCGAGGCAATTCACATGAGCGGAGCTTTGATTCCGCTTGTTTGCACTTATCTGGACCGCTACTTGGTTTCTCTGATGATACTCCTTGTAACCATACTCTACACCGCATCTGAGTTCATCAGGGTAGAAGGAATCAACGCTCCCTTGTTTTCCACAGTAACCCGCAGAGCAGCGCTCAAACCAGAGCTTTACGAGTTCGTCACCGCCCCCATCCTCTTTGCCCTAGGAATAATGGTTCCGCTGACCTTCTTTCCCGCTCCCATCAACTACGCGTCCATCATGATACTTGCGTTGGGCGACGGCTCCGCCACCCTCTTCGGGAAGAAACTTGGAAGAACCGTGTTTCCCTTTAACAAGGGAAAACGAGTCGAAGGCTCAGTTTTTGGCTTCCTGTTTGCCTTCTTGGGCGCTCTACTCTTCGTAAGCCCGGTCAAAGCGTTGGCAGGCGCTGCTGTAGGGATGCTGGTAGAATCTCTGCCCACACCAGTCAGCGACAACCTAGCTGTACCCATAGTTTCCGGACTAGCAATGATTCTAATCCCGTAAACAGGCAAGGTAGAAATTACGTGAGGAAATGTCTATAAGAAGATTGATATTTCAATGTTGCCTTAGAGGTAAACGCGAACCGAATCGGTGAGTCACCATGTCTACGGAAAAACATCGGAAACGTTTAATCTTCAGGTGGACGGCTCGGAAGGGGTTCACCGCCATAGTGTTGTTTTCAGCGCTGGCTCTCCTCATCGAGTATGTTTTGGCCAGTTCCTTCATGTCTTCGGGGTTGACAGATAAAACTCCGCTTACAACAACTTTTCAGTTTCCCCTAACCCAATCGCTTTTCACCATAACTATCAGTCCACTCTTTCACCTCACACCATTCGGAGTAGTCGTTGTCCTCGTTTCAAGCTGGACTTATCTCACAAAGTACATAGCTGTGGCGCCGCGCGGAATCAAGCCTGCTAAGAAACCGCCAAAAATTCAAAGGAAAAGACTTTCTAAGAGGGTTGGCGGAAAATTTCGAAAGATAAGTCGCGCTTTCAAGTCCTTCTATCGACGGTTGAGCAACGCTGTTCTCCGAGTTCGTGGCATCTCATACGTGTTGCAACGACTTTTCTTTGCCAGAGCCGCCGTTAAGAGCACCGCAAGCATCATCACCATCTTTCTAGCGTCCTTTCTTGCTTTGCATGTTCTCTCGTATCCAAGATCGGTTTATGATGCGGTTGTTGGGCTTTACCAGTTGAGTCCCTCCTTCCTCGGGTTCGTGCTAAACACCACCGAGGTGGCTCAGGGAATAGCGCAGGTCCTATCCCCGATAGGGTGGTTAGCCTCAGCTATCAACAACGCGTTACTGGCAGCCGCACCCGGCTTCAAAAGCGCCCTCGACAACATTGGGACTTCAACAACTGAGCCAGTAACTAAGCTCGACCTCATGGGGAGGTACGTCCTTTGCCAAAACCTTGCAGCATGGGTCTCCGCTGTCACCGCCTTGGCGTATGGATTTTATATCTCCCATTCATATCGCCGAAAGTCACGGTAAACCCTTTTTTCTTGACTAA
>JAOUMI010000058.1 GCA_029881555.1 Candidatus Bathyarchaeota archaeon
GGTTTGGGGCTTCTGGCCGTCTGAGGCCCTCACAACCTTTCCGCCTGTTGGACCAGCCGCCAATATAAGCCTCTCAAACTCTAGAGCCGTGACGACATTATCGTATCGGCCATAGCCATACAAGCTGTTGTCGTAGGGTCTGTAAATGTCGTATCCCGTCGACACTATGATGGCTCCGACCTCAAGTTCGACTTCTTCCGGTTTCTTGTCAAAGTTGATGGCTTGGCGAGCACCACAAACATCAACACACTTGTAACATTCAATACAATGGTCCATGTTGATTGTGTAAACAAGGGGAACAGCCTGATCGAAGGGAACCGAAATGGCCTTCCTCACACCCATATTCTCGTCCCACTCGTTCGGATATTCTATGGGACAGACATCTCGACACTCGCCGCAACCAGTACAGTTCTCATCTATCACGTATCTCGAATTCTTCCGAATCTTCACCTTAAAGTTGCCCACATAACCTTCAACGCTGAGGAGGTCAGCATACGATAATATTTCGATATTAGGGTGACGAGAGACATCCACCATCTTTGGTCCTTCGATGCAGATAGAACAATCCAAAGTTGGGAAGGTCTTGTCCAACTGAGCCATGTGACCTCCAATGCTCTCACCCCTCTCAACAAGGTAAACCTTGAAACCCATGGCGGCGAGATCTAAGGCGGTACTGATTCCGGCGATTCCCCCGCCTAAAACCATCGCCTTATTAGTCACAGGAACTTCAATGATGTCAAGTTCTCGAATCAGTCTCGCCTTTGCCACCGCCATTTTTATGATTTCTTTAGCCTTTTCAGTGGCCTCTTTCGGGGTGTTCGGGTGGCACCATGAAGAAAACTCTCGGATGTTAGCCATCTCGAAGACGTAGGGGTTTAGTCCAGCCTCTGCAATGCATCGGCGGAAGGTTGGCTCGTGCATGCGTGGCGAACAAGCCGCGACGACAACCCTGTTGAGATCGTACTCTTTTATCCCCTTCCTAATCTCGTCTTGCCCCGGGTCAGCACAGGTGTAGCGGTTGTCCTTTACATAAACCACGTTCGGTATCGTACGAGCGTACTCGACTAATTCATTTATGTCAATAACACCAGCGATGTTGAGACCACAGTGACAGATGAAAACCCCTATCCGCGGTTCTTCTGACATTTAACTAGCCCTCCAAGCAAGTCTTTTCTTCACGCTCTCCTGGGCCTTAGCCGAACCCTTGGCCCGCAACTCCTTAGTCATCTCTTTGGTGGATGTCAGCTTTTCGAGAGCCTTGTTCCAAGCTCCCGAGCGAACCGGAGTGTGGCGTATAAGCGTTCTCTGAAGCTCTAACGCTTCCTCCACCGGACAGACAATCTTGCAAGCGCCGCAGTAAATGCAGAACAACTCGTTAACGTGCACCTTTCCACCTTCTTCTGAAAGGTAGAGGGCTCCTGGGATTGGGCAAACGTCCAGACAGTCTTGGCAACCTTCTGGACACTTTTCACGGTTTATCCGTATGATTCCGTGGAATATTTTTCGAACGCGAATGACGCCCTCTGGACATTTCACTTCGCACAGGCGGCAGCACGGACATAGGTCCTTCTTTATTTCTACGTCAACCTTGAGCTTTTCTTTGTCTGGTCTGGACTCTAAGTCCTTAACCTCTTCGCCGTCCGGAGTTCGAACCGTAACCTTAATGAGGTTTAAGGGGCAGGCTTCCTCGCAGTCTACGCAACCCACATCGCATTTTGTTGTGTCAACCTTGATTTCGCGGAGGAGCTGAGGGAAGCTCTCGGTCTTAATCACTGGGATCACGTGTTCTCCGTCGACTCTCACCTTTAGCGCTCCGAAGGGGCAGATGGATTCGCAGATGCCACAATAGTGACACTTCTCTTCACTCACATCGATAGTTGGAGATTTCGCCTTTTCTCCTTCTGCCTTGGGAACCGTTTCTACTTCAATGGCTTCTCTAGGACATATCTCCTTGCAGATTCCGCAGCCCGTGCACAAGGTTCTATCTAGAGTCAGAGAGTAACGTTTTGCATGTAGAATCCTCTCAACAACGAGCTGGTTCTCCGTCTGGGTTTTCAACAGTTTCATAGGCATTTTCTGTCCACCATGGCTGAGGGACGTCTGCAAACTCTTCTGGATCAATTAAGCGGTGTAAACCTATTATTTATATCTAATCGAACACTCGCGCAAAGCTTCAGTAGGGTTTAAGAGAGCCAAATCCTTCACCGTTTGTTAAGGAGAAGTGGTTTATGGAACGCATTACCATGGCTCACGGAGCCGGCGGGACGGTTATGAGCGAGCTGATCAAGAAGCACGTGTTAAAACATCTGGGAGGAAGCCGAGCTGAGGTTCCGCTGGAGGCGCTGGACGACTCGGCAGTGATCGACGACATAGTCTTGAAGTCAGACTCGCACGCGGTGAAGCCAATTTTCTTCCCAGGCGGAGACATTGGAAGACTCGCGGTGGCGGGCACAATCAACGATATAGCGGTGATGGGTGCTGAACCTGTTGCTCTCACCTGTGGCTTCATCCTTGAGGAGGGACTTTCGATAGCCGATTTGGAGAGGATTCTGGAGAGCATGAGCGAAACCTGCAGAGAAGCCGGCGTCTACATCATCACCGGCGACACAAAGGTCGTGGAGAAAGGAGCCTTAGGAGGATGTGTCGTTAACACTTCCGGGATAGGCAAGCGAAACGAGGCGCTGGAAAGAAACATCAGAGAGGTGAAAAAACATCGTTTATTTGATGCCCGCTGGATACTCGACTCCAACCTGAAAAGTGGAGACAGAATCATCGTTTCCGGCACCCTAGGAGACCACGGACTAGCAGTGCTATCGTCTCAAGAAGGGTACGACTTCGGAAGCCATATCACGTCTGACGTCACCCCGCTAAACAAGCTTGTCATGAGGCTTTTGAACGTGGGAGGAATCGTGGCGATGAAAGACCCGACACGAGGAGGCCTGTCCAACGCACTGAACGAGTGGAGCGAAAAGTCGAGTGTTGGAATCTTAACGTATGAAGATAAAATACCCATAAGCGGAGATGTTAGGGCGGCTTGCGAAATGCTGGGCATCGACCCCTTGGAAGTGGGAAACGAAGGAAAGATAGTGATAGGGGTCGTGCCGCAGAGGGCGGAGGACATGCTGGCAATGCTAAAGCAAACGAAAGAGGGGAAAGACGCACAGATAATAGGAGAAGCAACTGGTCAGTTCAACGGAGTTGTCCTCGAAACGATGGTGGGGGGGAAGAGAATCCTCGCGCCACCGATCGGAGATCCTGTTCCGAGAATCTGCTAAACAAAAATTTACTCAAGCTTCTGTGATTTTATGTCTAAACCAAATTCTACATGTGCCCTCGATGGAAACCATGCACGCGCCTTTTGGACTTTGAGGCGTACAGACTTTCATGAAGAGAGGACATTCAGGCGGCTTTATCTTTCCAATCATCACCAAGTGGCAGAGGCAGCCGGGCAACAGGTCTCTGGAACGCTCAATCTTTAGGTTGTACTTTTTTCTCGCATCGTACGACGCAAACTCTTCTTTTAACGCCAACGCTGATGAAGAGAGTTTTCCCAACCCTCTCCAGTGTCCATCAACCACATCAAAAACTTTCGCGATGAGTTTCTGAGCCTTCACGTTGCCATCTCGCGTTACAGAACGTGTGTACTCGTTTTCAAGTCTTGCTTCGCCATCTTTTATCTGTTCGAGCAGCATGGAAATGGCGAATAGAACGTCCAGAGGCTCGAACCCGGCTACGATGGTGGGCATGCGATAAGCCTTCGGAAAAATCTCGTAGGGCTTCAAGCCAATTATGGTGGAAACGTGGCCTGGTGCGATGAAACCGTCTATGTGCAGGTCGCCTACGCCGAGGAGAAGTTCCATAGCTGGGGGAATTAGTCGGTGTGAAACGAGAAAGCTGAGGTTTTCAGGCGGCTTGTTCAGGATTTCAATGGCAGTGGACGGCGCCGTGGTTTCAAAGCCAATTGCGAAGAAGACGAAGTCCCTCTTAGGCTTTTTCTCCGCCATTTTCACGGCGTCCCTTACGCTGTACACGATTCGAACATCTCCGCCGGAAGCCCTCGCCTCCTGAAGTGACATCTCAGAGCTGGGAACCCGAATCACGTCACCAAACGTTGTAACCGTTACTCCATCTGAAGCCAGCTGTATTGCTTCATCGATCTCGGCAGCTGGAACAACGCAAACTGGACAACCCGGTCCAGCAATCACATCCACCGTTTCTGGAAGAAGCGTCCTCAGCCCATAATGAGCAATAGTCCACTCGTGAGTGCCGCACACATGGCAAAACTTTACGCTGTGGGGTGGAGCCAAACTCTTGATGCGGGTTGCAACTTTCTTAGCAAGTGATGGATCTCTAAACTTCAACTGCTCTTTCATCTGCCTGCAACCTTCTATACTATGATTTTTGCGCTTTTTATTAGGCATTCTTTGCCGCCCACGATTTCCACTACGCCTCCGCACTTTGAGCAGTGAAGGGTTGGAGTTGGAATGTGGTACGTCGGGTCGTCCTCGTATTTGACATCTCCCTCGTAGCTGCATTTGCTACATTTCACTACGCCGTCTTTCTCTTCGATGTGGAGTTTTGAGCCCTCCATTATGGTATTCTTCACCAGTATTTCATACGCGAACCTAACTTGTTCAAGACCCAGAAAAGTAAGCTTCCCTATGACCAAGTGAACCCCGTCAACCTTCTTTGCGTTGTGTTTCTTCGCCTCTTCAAGAACGCTTTCCACGATCTGGGAGGTCATAGAATACTCGTGCACTTTAACTGCTCCACACGCGTTTTTAGAGGCCTAACGCCTTAACCACTTTCCCTACGCCCTCTCCGCTTCTGCAGTTTGTCACTGCAACCCTAGCGTTTGGGTTTATCCTCTTAACATCTGCTTCCAGTTTCCTCACATCTACTCGCATCGCTTGAGCGAGGTCCACCTTGTTGATGACCACCACGTCCGTGTTCATGAAGATGAACGGGTGCTTCACCACCATGTAAGGT
>JAOUMI010000059.1 GCA_029881555.1 Candidatus Bathyarchaeota archaeon
TTCCCTCGCTTATAGAGTGGTTTCGTGTATTTTTGGGTTTTAATAATAACTTTTATGAACGCTGAGTCTGTTTTGAGGCTCCATAATTTTGTCTTATCTGATTTCACGCTTTCATGCTCATGTATAATCATAACCGAACAGTGTATTAAATATTACTATTTAAGATGCTCCAGCGACACATTAAAAGCTAAAACCACAGAACACGTTTATAAAACAAATTTGCTAAAAATTAAATGGTGATTTCCGGCGGATGATGAGCGAATGAGACCCGTTCCCTGGAGATACGTGGAATCTTGGAACTGCATCGCCTGCGGCGCGTGTTGCAGGGGCTTCGAGGTGGTTCTCTCCCTCCCAGAATGGGTGAACATTGTCCGATCATACGGGGTGGGGGTCACTCAGCCTAGCGTAAGCAAGTTCCACCTGAAAAGAAGAAGCGATGGCTCATGTATCTTCCTGTGCAAGTATTTCGGCCAGTGGCTCTGCGGTCTTCAGCACATGAAGCCGACGGCTTGCAAGCTCTGGCCCTTCAAAATTCTCGGTAAGCCTGAGTTTGGTAGACCCAACGAGGCCTTGTACAGGTACAAGAATCAAAGGCTCTACGTTTACGTGGATCCATTGTGTATAGGCGTACGTTTGGGAAATCCGGGCCAAGGGTTCACGCATAAAACTATGACTGAAATCGTTGAAATCGCTTTTGGGCTACGGGAAAAACAATACTATTCAACATCAAAAATACCTTATCACCCAGTATATTTCAGGGCCAGAGGAAGAAAAATAATTTAAAGAAAATTTTTTACAAGCTCCGGAAAGGGTGCCTTTCATACTGCATCTCGTATAACTTATGCAGCTTCTCTACGCTGTCGATCTCCTCAATTTTCTTGTCTGGTCGAAATCGGACAATCTTTGGAACCCTTAAAGCGTAACCGCTCGTGTAATTGTCGGTTTCTTGTATTTCCTGATAAGTTGCTTCAACCACCACGGAGGGTTTAACGAAGACTCCTTCGTCGTCCATGTTGACTCTCGTTCGTTCCACGATGTCTCGTAGAGCGTCCATGGTGTCCTCCGGCAGGTTGGAGACTCTCCCTATGGTGTAGAGTTTTTTCTCTGCGGGATCTTGGACGGCTAACAAGAAGGAGGAGTAAAATCCGGCTCGTTTTCCCATCCCGTACAAGGCTTTGACGATGGTGCAGTCGATGGTGTCGCGCTCCGGCTTCAGCTTGAGCCAAGTGAGGGTTCGCTGTCCCGCCTCATAAGGGGAGTTAAGGTTCTTGACGACTATGCCCTCTAGGCCTTGGGCTAAGGATTCCTCATAGAACTTCATCAGCGTTACCTCGTTTTCGCAGTCTCTCCCTTCCACAAGATACTTGGGAGGAACAACCTCTAGCAAGTATTTCCTTCTCTCCGAAAGGGGCAGGTTTGTAAGCTTCCTGCCGTTCAGGTAGAGAATGTCGAAGGCTCGGATGGTCAACCCTATCTTTTCTTTTCTCCGGTCCAGCTCCTCCTCAGTGAGCACTCTAGGACCCGTTCTCTCCAGTAGGAACTGAAAAGGAAGGAACCTCCCGTTTTCGTCTATCGCGATCACTTCGCTGTCCACGATGCAACTGTGCGCACTGAACCTTCCAGCGATCTCCACGACTTCTGGCAAGGTCTTGGATTTTTCGATAGCTCTTCTGGAAAAGAGCCACGTTTGGGTTCCCCACTTGTGAACCTGTAGTCGGCTTCCGTCGAGCTTGAACTCGGCGCGGACGGGGTACTCCACCTTGTCAGGCTCGTACAGATGGGCAAGCTGGGGCTTCAGGAACTGCCCCGGACGCAACTTTATGGTGGAAAGCTTTAGCTCTCCGGCTGGTGCAAGTAGGATGCCCTCGGTTAACCCTAGGATGGCACAGGCGCTCTGAACAAGCTCCGGCGAGACTTTGTAAGCCTTTGCGACGGCTCGAATCACGGTTCGCTGGTGGTATCCCAGTTTTAGGTCGCCCAGCATGAGCCGAACGATGTACTTTGCCTCCTCCGGCGTGCTGACCCTTAGCAGGCTGGAGATGAGTAGGTTCCGCTCCGTGATCTTGGCGATTTTGGGCAGGAGCCTCATCGTCTCGTAAACCTCTTCCACCGTCAACTGGGCTTCTCTCGGTCCTTTCAGGAGGAAAGCTACCTCACCGTGTTCACCATAGTCTAGGAGTAGCTTTCTCACCTCTCGGACGGCGGCTCCGATTGCAAGGCAGAGGGCTTTCTCCACGGTTCCCGCCCCCACCTTCAAACTTTCCTCTGTGAGAGAGCCCAGTGCGAGCCTTGTCTTTACCTCTAGACTCAAATCTTGCCGCCGGAAGAAGTTGACGAGCTCGGTTTCCTTCCCCTTTTTGCTCCGCAACACAGCCAAGCGTTCATAAACATTCACTACGCTGGAGAAGAGAGCAGGATTCGTTGGTTGTTTCCCAGCCATGAACAGGCGTGTGAGATAGTAGGGAATGCCCATTTTCCATTCGATTTGCTCTGGGGTGAAGCCTGATTCAAGGAGGTACTGCACAGCTGCTTTGACGCTGCCGTACTTTTGAACGAGCTCCTCAAACGTAGGCGGCTTCACTATTGTCATAGTTTTTCACGGTTATTTCGAGGGCTTCGGGATAGGTTCGAGGGCCCGAACGAAGCCGTCCGGTGTAATGTCTATGCGAATCCTCCTCCGCTCAAAGTTGCACATCCTGCAGTCTAACACCCGCGCGATTCTGACGAATTGTCCTCGGTTGGCTTCGAGGTCCACTTGTTGGTCCTGCCAATACACGTGGCCGTAGTCCACAATGATCGTTCCGTCGAGGTTATGTGCGAGGCCGATGCCTCCAGCCATCTCGTAGGAGTCCCATCTTTCCACGCTTCTTTGGTTCACATAGAGTCCGGTGACCCCGTGCACTTGGTTGTACCTCGCGAGCTCCATAACTCGATACTTTAGGGCGCCTCTGTAGGCTTCTAGAACGGTTACAGAGTCGATGATGGCGAGCTCTATTCCCTCCCTCTCAATCACGTAACGATAGGTTTCGGCGAAGGTGCTCCAGTCTCTCAGCTCCGGATACATAACCGTGTCCAGCACGTACAGGTTTTCCATTATTTTGCTCCAGTCCACCCCTAAGATGTCCGCCTTCTGCTTCAGGCGAGACTGCAGATCAAAACGCGGGGTTGCACTCTTCCAAGTGTCTTCTGCTGTGGCGAAAAGAACTTTCTTTCCAGCAGCCGCCACCCGAACAGCAACCTCCTCAACTAGGATAGACTTGCCAGCACCAGGAAGTCCGGTTATGGCGAACTGCCCACAGATAGGCACCCCGTTGAGCGTTTCACCCTCCGACGTCAGAAACAGCTGGTCTATGAAAGTTCCGGTTGGCAGTCCCGCGAGCAGCTTTTTCGCCTCAGCGGCTTCGTCTGGTCGGAGAACGAGCGTGCCCAGTTTCTCTTCCTTCCGCTCAATCTCGGTTTTCATGGGCTTCGTGGCTAACTCCCATTCGTCGGGGGGCGCTCTAGCTCCTTTCATGGCTTCTGCCAGCGTTTTCGCCATGGCCTTCATAATTTGTTCCATCTCTGGCAGGGCTTCCGGCTTCTTTTCCTCCACTGGAGCTGGCGGTGGGGTAGCCTCTTTTGGGACAACCGCTTCGGGAGTCAATAGCACCCACATCTCTCCCTTTCGGTCTACAATTCTCTTCAACCGAAGAGACTGAAGCAGGGAGAAGACCGAGTTGGGCCCATACTTCGGCACTCCCAATCCGTTAGAGAGGTCCTCTAATGAAGCTTGACCCTTACGATCCTTCAAGAATCCCACTACATCGCTTTCCTCAACCATAATGGGTCCTCACATTTAATGCTCGCTGTCCACTATAAATTTCTCGCTATCCAAACTTTTACGCAAAAGTTCCGAAAATTGTTTAAAACTATCGTTCATAAACTACACCCAGGCGTATTGGATGTCGTTGAAAGCTACCGTGACCGCGAGAGGAGCAGTTCTTCTAGGGAAGTACGTAGCCTGTGACGCGTTTGACGAGGTCAGGCCCTTGAGGGTGGTCACTCACGCTCACTCCGATCACATGCTTGGCTTGCGACAGAGCCTAGAAAACTGTGAGGCGGCGGTGATGACCCCGGCCACCAAGGATCTGATCTCCGTTTTGAAAGGCCCACTTTTCTTGACAGCTGGAAAAGTGAAGACACTCGGGTATGATGAGGATTTCACGTACGAGGATGAACGGTTGACGCTACACCACGCGGATCACATCTTAGGTGCGGCACAAGTTCTCATAGAAGACGCTGAGGGAACGAGGATTCTGTACACCAGCGACTTCCGACTACCCGAAACGCCGATCATTGAAAGCGACATTCTAGTCATGGAGACGACCTATGGAAACCCCTCGCGCGTTAGACCTTTCAAAAAAACGGTGAAAAGCATCCTCGTTTCGTTGGTTAAGCAAGGATTCAAGAAAGGACCTGTCTATCTTTTCGGTTATTACGGCAAGATTCAGGAGGTCATGCAGATCCTGCACGGAGCCGGGGTGAGGGCTCCCTTTGTGGTTC
Organism: Candidatus Bathyarchaeota archaeon; assembly: GCA_029881555.1. GTDB lineage: Archaea > Thermoproteota > Bathyarchaeia > Bathyarchaeales > Bathyarchaeaceae. Next base: position 4,543 of record JAOUMI010000059.1, read on the forward strand.
CGGAAAAGGTCTTCGGGGTTTCAAAGATCTGTGAGAGGCACGGGATGAGGCTTGGGGGGTACCTATTGTCTAGCGGTGAAGAGGCTCAGTTGATTATGCAGAGGGGTCAGCCCTACATTGCCTTCTATCACATGGGCTCTCGACGGTACGTTGGAAAAGACGCTTTACGCATCTGCATGACCGGGTGGGAGTTCGAGGGTCCCTACCGCAGAACAGCTGAAAACGAGTACGTGATTGCCTTAAGCGACCACTCAGATTTCAAGGGGCTGATTCAATATGTCAAAGAAAGCAAACCAAAACTCGTGATAACCGATAACTATCGAGCTGGAGACGCTGTAGCCCTAGCGAGGGAGATCCAGAAGCAACTAAACATTCCAGCAAGGCCT